>NZ_JBCEWQ010000009.1:0-123850 GCF_038448545.1 Streptomyces sp. CLV115 | reverse complement strand
CCCCGGAAGCGCGAGCCTCCGGGGCGACGACGCGTCCGGATCAGTCAACGACCGACAGATGGATCCGGCGGCCGGCCGCCGCGAACTCTCCGGATCCATTCGTTCCGTCCGCTGCTACATGCGCCGAAGTATCTGCGCGCCCGCCCTTTCGACCGTTGTGCGGCTGTAGACGTGAACCAACGCGAGATGGAAGAGCGCCGGTGCGAGTGGGGCCCACAAATGAATCCGATCGGAACGCAGCATGTACTTGATCACTGCCGCAGGGCGGAAAGGCACGTAGTCGATGGTCTGGTGTTCCCATCTGTCCGCGACTCCTCTGCTCATACGCGCCTGCAGGCCTTCGCCGGTCAAGCCCTTCAGCCTGGCGTAGAAGTGGGCACTCCAGTGGCGCTTGTCGATGTCCAGCACAAAGGCAAGCAGTTCAAGCGAGTACTCGTTCGGCTCGATGGAGAGTTCCTCCCGCATGCCTCGCCGGGCCACGGCATACAGGTCGGGGGCGCTCCGGCCGGATGAGTCGATGTGCCGTGACATCCCCTCGTTCACGGAGGAGTTCCAGACTCCCGGCGCCATCCGGACCCGGTCGCTGCGACGGCTGACGACCAGCATGTCGTCCGCGGTCACCACCGCGACGTTGATGGCGAAACTGCACTGCAGAAACGCGGGTGCCCGCAGCGGATCGTCCGCGGCAAGGTAGCGGGACCGAGGAGTCGTACCGTCGGCCAGTCGGCGGTCGAGCTGCTGAGCCGCAAGAAACGTGTAGTAGTCCGTCGGGCGCAGCCGCAGATGGACTTCGGGCTGTTCATCGAGGGCGGTGCGGGAGACATCGAACGACTCGACTGCGTAGCGAGGACCGTTCCACAACGGCGTTCGGCCCTCATTACGCAACTGTTCGCTCTCGACCTCGATCTCGGCGCGCCATCCGACCATGTCCGCGGGCAGCTCGATCTCCTCGTCGAGCACCTGGATGTAGACGGCCTCGGCGGGTATGGACGACTCGCCGTCCCCCTCCACGACCAGCGCGGAAGTATGGAGGGGGCCCAGGGAGAAGGTCCTCCACGCGGGACTGGACTCCTCCCGCTGTCTCAGGCTGCGTACCGCTCGCGTGGAGCGAGTCCGCAGTTTGTACCAGCCGTTCTGTAACGGTTGTTGGAACAGCACCGCGAACAACATCCCCAGCACCGCGCCGACGACTCCATTTGCCACATCAATCCCGCCCATGTCAGGCAGGGTAGGGACGTAGATCACCCCTCGCGCGGTCTTGTCCCTTCCGTTACGGCAGGGAGCAGGTCGTCCTCCCCCGGCCCGAGATGGCCCCGGACGCAGCGACCGGGGCCCAGGCCAAAGGAACGGCCCGTACGTCGGGTTCAGTCAGCCATCGGTAGATAGACCCGGTTCCCGCTCGCCGCGAACTCCTTCGACTTCTGCAGCATCCCCTCAGCGATCTCCTCGGGCGACGCTCCCTCAGCAGCCGCCCCGCCGAACTGCTCCGAGATGCTTTGACTGATCTTCATCGAACAGAACTTCGGACCGCACATGGAACAGAAGTGCGCCGTCTTCGCCGGCTCGGCCGGCAGCGTCTCGTCGTGGAACTCCCGTGCGGTGTCCGGGTCGAGGGCCAGGTTGAACTGGTCCTCCCAGCGGAACTCGAACCGGGCGTCGGAGAGCGCGTCGTCCCAGTCCTGCGCCTCGGGGTGTCCCTTGGCGAGGTCCGCCGCGTGCGCCGCGATCTTGTAGGTGATGACGCCGGTCTTCACATCGTCCCGATTGGGCAGCCCCAGGTGCTCCTTCGGCGTGACGTAGCAGAGCATCGCCGTGCCCCACCACGCGATCATCGCCGCGCCGATGCCGGAGGTGATGTGGTCGTACGCCGGCGCGACATCGGTGGTCAGCGGGCCGAGCGTGTAGAACGGCGCCTCCTCGCAGATCTCCTGCTGGAGGTCGATGTTCTCCTTGATCTTGTGCATCGGGACGTGGCCCGGACCCTCGATCATGGTCTGCACGCCGAACCGCTTGGCGACCGAGTTCAGCTCGCCGAGCGTGCGCAGTTCGGCGAACTGCGCCTCGTCATTGGCGTCGGCGATCGAGCCGGGACGCAGCCCGTCGCCCAGTGAGTACGTCACGTCGTAGGTCGCGAGGATCTCGCAGAGCTCCTCGAAGTGCTCGTACAGGAACGACTCCTTGTGGTGCGCGAGGCACCAGGCCGCCATGATCGAGCCGCCGCGCGAGACGATTCCGGTCTTGCGGCGGGCGGTCAGCGGTACGTACGGCAGGCGCACGCCGGCGTGGACGGTCATGTAGTCGACGCCCTGCTCGGCCTGCTCGATGACCGTGTCCTTGTAGATCTCCCAGGTCAGCTCCTCCGCCCGGCCGTCGACCTTCTCCAGTGCCTGGTAGAGCGGGACGGTGCCGATCGGCACCGGGGAATTGCGCAGAACCCACTCACGGGTGGTGTGAATGTTGCGGCCGGTGGACAGATCCATGACGGTGTCGGCGCCCCAACGCGTCGCCCACGTCATTTTTTCCACCTCCTCCTCGATGGAGGACGTCACCGCGGAGTTGCCGATGTTGGCATTGACCTTCACCAGGAACCGCTTGCCGATGATCATCGGCTCGATCTCCGGGTGGTTGACGTTGGCGGGCAGCACGGCCCGGCCGGCCGCGATCTCCTCGCGCACCACCTCGGGCTCGACGTTCTCCCGGATGGCCACGTACTCCATCTCCGGGGTGATCTCGCCCCGGCGGGCGTACGCGAGCTGGGTCACCGGCTGTCCGTCCCGGCTGCGGCGCGGCAGCCGCGGCCGGCCGGGGAAGACCGCGTCGAGGTTGCGCAGCCCGCCACGCGGCGAGGTGTGCTTGAGCCCGTCGTCCTCGGGGCGGGCGGGGCGGCCCGGGTACTCCTCGGTGTCGCCGCGGGCGATGATCCAGTTCTCCCGCAGCGGTGCGAGCCCGCGACGGACATCGGTCTCGACGGTGGGATCGGTGTACGGACCCGACGTGTCGTACAGCGTCACGTCCTTGCCGTTGGTGAGGTGCACCTGACGGACCGGCACCTGGAGGTCCGGGCGCGAGCCCCGGACGTACCCCTTGTGCCAGCCGATGGACTTCCCGGCCTCGTCGCTCTGGTTCGAGGCAGGCGTGCGTGCGTCCGATGTGGTCATGAGACCTACTCCCTACGCCGGCATTACCCGGTAACAGGTTCGGCGGTCGGCGCAGCCTGTCCCGTACGGACGTACGGAGATCAGCGCCCTCTCAGCCCGGTGCTCCGAGCTCCCGCGTGTGCAAAGGTTCCTCCACGCTAGCGCCCCGTCCCGCCTGCTGAACAGTGGGCCCGTCCCTTCTTGCGATGATCGGCCGGTGACAGCCCCCCGAATCGACCACGAACCACAGATCCATCAGCACGGCCATTCGCACAGCCATGGCCCTGCCGCACCCGTCTCCAAGCCTCTGCGCAAGGTCATCGCGGCCGTACTGATCCCGTTCGCCACCGCCGTCGTCGTCGGTCTGGTGGCCCTCTGGCCGGGTGGTGCGCCGCCGCACGACCGGACCGGCGTCGGATTCGACCGGCAGACCCAGCAGGGAAAGGTGGTGAACATCGACAAGGTGGACTGCAAGGAGGTGAACGCGGCCCGGACGCCCATCGACGCAGGCGCCACGTCTCCGTCGGAAAGCGGGCAAGGGCTGTGCAAGAAGGCCAGGATCGAGGTGACGACCGGTCATGACAAGGGCCGGACGTTCATCGAGATCATCCAGCCCGACACACCGCGTCAGCTGCGCGACGGTCAGGGCGTGGTCGTGGCGTACGCCCCCGACGCGCCCCGTGATCTGCAGTACTCGGTGACGGATGTGAACCGGAAGTTCCCGATGACCCTGCTGGCCGGGATCTTCGCCCTGGTCGTGGTCGCGGTGGGCCGCATGCGCGGGGTGATGGCGCTGGTCGCGCTCGCGGTCTCGTTCGCCGTGCTGACCCTGTTCATCCTCCCGGCCATACTCCAGGGCTCGAATCCGCTGCTCGTCGCGGTGGTCGGGGCCGGCGCGATCATGCTGATCGCGCTCTACATGTGCCACGGCCTGACCGCCCGTACCTCGGTCGCGGTGATCGGCACACTGATCTCGCTGCTGCTGATCGGGCTGCTCGGGTCGCTCTTCATCGGCTGGGCGAGCCTGACCGGCAACACCGACGACAACACCGGCCTCATCCATGGCCTGTACCCGCACATCGACATGAGCGGTCTGCTTCTGGCCGGTGTCATCATCGGTTCGCTCGGGGTCCTCGACGATGTGACCGTGACCCAGACGTCGGCGGTCTGGGAACTCCACCAGGCGAACCCGACGTTGGGTGTGCGGGGACTCTACCGGGCGGGGATCAGGATCGGGCGCGACCACATCGCCTCGGTCGTCAATACGCTGGTGCTCGCCTACGCGGGCGCGGCGCTGCCGTTGCTGCTGCTGTTCTCCGTCGCGCAGAGCAGCGTGGGGACGGTCGCCAACAGCGAGCTGGTGGCGGAGGAGATCGTACGAACGCTGGTCGGATCGATCGGACTGGTCGCCTCGGTGCCGGTCACGACGGTGCTCGCCGCGCTGGTCGTCTCCGCGGACCGCACAGGGGTCGGCGCGGAAGCCGGAGCTTCGGCACCCGTACGGACCGGGAGGGGCCGTCGTCGGAGGACGAAGACCTGAGCGTCTCCACAGGTGAGCAATTCACCCATTCGGCAGGTGCCGTGTTCGACCGGCGAGCCGGTCGGCGGCGCCGTTGTGATCAGCCGGCGTTCTGTTCCTCGGCGAGAATCCGGCCCAGAGCGTCTTCGAGATTGCCCTCGAAGTCACCCAGCGTGCACTCCTGCCCGAGTGGCACGAGCTTGTCGGTCCGGTCGAGAAACGCCACAAGCGGCGCCGTACCGGCCCTGAAGAGAGCCCGGTCCTCGCCGACCTGGAGCCGGATATGTACGTCGGACAACCCCTCGGGCTCAGTGGGGCCGATGTGCACATCGCCGTCGCCACTGGGGCTGTTGAGGCCGTCGAGCAGCAGCTCACGACCGAATGCCCAGGTGACGGGGGCGTCACCGGGCAGATGGAAGGTCATCCGGATCGCATACGGATCACAGACTTCGTACCGGAGCTCCACCGGGATCCGGAAAGAGAGCTCCTCGGAGACGAGGAAGCTCATCATGACCTCAGCTTGAACCGACTCGCGCATCGTTCAACCCCGCAGTAGATGAATCTGGCCAGGAATGATCCCCCGTGGCCCTATTGACGCCATCGTGGTGCACGCGATAGCAGATCACAAGGAGTGATTTTTCAGATACTGATAGAGAACACGAACGAACGCAAGAGGTTGGCCACTTCGCCACGTAGTTGTTCGACTGCGGGGAGCAACCGGCTCTCCTGCTCCAGGGGTACCGAAATCGCCATCGCGGCAGCGGTGAACCCGGCCGTGATCGGGATGGCCGCACAGACCGTTCCGAGGGCGTACTCCTGGCGCTCGACGACGGGTTCCGTCCGCTCCAGCGACCGCAGCCGCTCAAGGAGCGTCGCCCGGTCCTTCACCGAATAGCGGGTCAGCGGACGCACAGGGTGACGGTCGAGGTGGTCCTCGCGGGCCTTCTCGTCGAGTTGGCTCAGCAGGCACTGGCCGATCGCGTGGGCATGACCGGTCTCCCGGAAGGACGCCCACTCGTCGACGGCGGGGATGGCGGGGGTGTCCGCGACCGCGATGAGTTCGATCTCACCCTCGCGGTAGACGGCGCAGTACACAGGTGCGCCGATCATGTCGCGCCAGCGGCCCAGCGACTCTGCCATTCCGCCGCGACGGTTCCGCAACGCCCTTGCGCCGACCAGGCGTTCCGCCGCGGTCCCGATGAGGAAGACGCCGTTCTCCCGGCGCAGATATCCCTCGTGCGTCAGGGTGCGCAGCAGGTGGTAGGCCGTGGGAAGGGGAAGGCCCGCTTCCCTGGCCAGTTGTTTCGCGGGCGCCCCGTCGCGATGGGCCACCACTGCCTCCAGCAGCCTCAGCGCTCGCTGTACCGAACCGATCAGCGTCGGGGCAGCAGTGCTCGATGCCGTGGTCAACAGTCACCCCCAGGCATGGTGACGGGTGGTCAGCCCGCCTGTGGGGGCCGCCCCCACGGGCTGCCGCACGGCTGGGGTCCGGATTCCGAACGCCGTACAAACCACTGGTCAGCGTGGTGACGGACTGTTAATTCCCAGGTGGTGGCAGCGAACTGCCACCCTATCCGCCGGGTCCGCGAGGGGCGTCGTTTCGTCTTTCGCTTAGCTCAGCTGGGCTAATGCCCCGGCCGGCTTCCGATCGTCCTACCAGTCACCGCGCGACGAGGACGACGACATGAACTTGCGTACGACGAAGATGAGCCCGCCGACCAGGATCACGAAGATCAGGACCTTGAAGAGCAGCCCGATCACGAACCCGATCACGCTGGCGATCAGGCCTCCGAACACGACGATCGCGATGACCGGCACCGCGATCCACTTCACCCACCAGGGCATCCCCGCGAACATCTCCCGCACGGCCATCGTCCTTACCTCGTCTCCATGAGTTCCTGCCTCGATGCTAGAGGCGCGGCGGGGGCCGGTGGGGGGCTCGCGGCCCTTGAAGTCCCCTGATCGACCCCTGAGGGATCCCTGAGACCGGACCCCTGCCCTCCGGCGGATCCGCTCAGCTCTCCGGGGGAGAGAAGACCACCATCACCCGCAGGTCCTCGGTGATGTGGTGGAACTTGTGGGCGACGCCGGCCGGTACGTACACCACACTCCCTCTGCCCACCTGTGTGGTCTCCATGCCGACCGTGATGGAGGCGCGGCCGCTGACGACGAGGTAGACCTCGTCCTGATTGTGCGGCTGCTGTGGGTCGAGCTCACCGGCATCCAGTGCGTACAGGCCGACGGACATGTGCCGTTCCTTCACGAACTGCAGATACGCGCCGTCGTTGGCGGCCCGTTCCGCCTCCAGCTCGTCCAGTCTGAATGCCTTCATGGCCTGTCCGCCCCTTGCCTCTGTGCTGCCGGTGTCCGCCACCGATCATGTCTGCCACGATCAGACACATGAAGAATTTCGTAGTCAAGACGATCGCCAACGCAGGTGCGCTGGCCGTGGCCATCTGGCTGATCCAGGACATCACGCTGACCGGTGGCAGCACCGGGCGCAAGGCACTCACACTGATCGTGGTGGCCCTGCTCTTCGGCCTCGTGAACTTCGTGGTCAAGCCGGTCGTGAAGCTGCTGACCCTGCCGCTCTTCATCCTCACGCTCGGGCTGATCACGCTCGTGGTCAACGCGCTCATGCTGCTGCTGACCTCCTGGCTGGCCGGTCTGTTCGACCTGAGTTTCCATGTCGAGGGCTTCTGGACCGCCGTGCTCGGCGGCCTGATCATCTCCATCGTGTCGTGGGCACTGAACGTGATCCTGCCCGACGAGGACTGATCCGACGCCTTTTGAGACAGTGCAGTTCAGGCCGGTGGCACACCGGAGAGAGAAGTACCGGGGAGAGAAGCGAGGAAGCGGTATGAGCACCATGGGTGACGGAACCCGGGCGGTACGGGCCGGGCTGCCCGAACCGGAGCAGTTCGAGCCCACCCTGCCCGGGCCGGTCTTCGCCGCACACTTCCATCTCTCCGGTGAGCCGACCGGTCCCTACACCTACGGCCGGGACACCAACCCGACCTGGACCCATCTGGAACAGGCCATCGGTGAGCTGGAGGCACCGGGGGAGCCTGTCGACACCACGGTCTTCGCCTCCGGAATGGCGGCGATCTCGGCCGTGCTGCTGTCCCAGGTACGCACCGGCGACGTGGTCGTGCTGCCCGACGACGGCTATCAGGCCCTGCCACTGGTGCGCGAACAGTTGGAGACGTACGGCGTCGAGGTGCGGACCGCGCCGACCGGCGACGATGCCCAGCTGGCCGTGCTCGAAGGCGCCAAGCTGCTGTGGATCGAGACCCCGTCCAACCCGGGGCTCGACGTCTGCGATGTGCGCCGGCTCGTCGAGGCGGCGCATTCGGCCGGCACGCTGGTGGCCGTCGACAACACCCTCGCCACACCGCTCGGCCAGCGTCCGCTGGAGCTGGGGGCCGACTTCTCGGTCGCCAGTGACACCAAGGGCCTGACCGGGCACGGGGACATCCTGCTCGGTCATGTGACCTGCCGTGATCCGGAGCTGGCGGCGGGGGTGCGGCGCTGGCGCAAGGTGGTCGGCGCCATTCCCGGTCCCATGGAGGCCTGGCTCGCGCACCGGTCGCTGGCCACGCTGGAGCTGCGGATCGACCGGCAGTGCGCCACCGCCCTGACGCTGGCGGAGGCGCTCGGCAAGCGGCCGGAGGTGACCGGGCTGCGCTACCCCGGGCTGCCCTCCGACCCTTCGTATCCCAAGGCCGTGCGGCAGATGCGGCGCTTCGGCTCCGTGGTGTCGTTCGTGCTGCCCGACCGCGAACGGGCCGAGCGCTTCCTGACCGAGCTGCGGCTGGTCGACGACGCGACGAGCTTCGGCGGTGTACGTTCCACCGCCGAGCGCCGGGCGCGCTGGGGCGGTGACGCGGTGCCCGAGGGCTTCATCCGCTTCTCGGTCGGCGCGGAAAGCCCCGACGACCTGGTCGCGGATGTGGAACGGGCACTCGACGCGGCATTGGGCGAGCGCTGACCGACGGTGGTACGGGTGGTCCGAGCCTCCCCCCTCGCGGCTCGGACCACCCCGGTTCCCCTGCGAAGAACCGCCCGAACAAGGCTAGTTGACTCTCCGTCAGTGTCCAATCACAGTAGCGACAGCGACCTATCGACATATTTATAGGTGTACGGGCCCGAAGCGTCACGAGGCTGGGAGGGACAGGGCATGGACCTGACCCTGCTGCGCACATTCGTCATGGTGCACCGGGCCGGTTCCTTCACCAGGGCCGCTGCCCTGCTCGGCCTCTCCCAGCCCGCGGTCACCTCACAGATCCGGACCCTGGAGCGGCAGCTGGGCCGCCCGCTCTTCCTGCGCAGGGCCCGCGGTGTGACCCCGACGACCATCGGCGACGAACTCGCGCACCGGGCGGCGCCCCATCTGGACGCGCTGATCGAGATCGCCGAGGCGGAGCTCGACGAGGAGTCGGGCGTACGGACGCTGCATCTGGCCGGACCGCCCGAGTTCACATCGATGCGCGCCCTGCCCGCGCTCACCCCGCTCGTCGCGCAGGGCCTGGCCCTGCGCAGTTCCTTCTTCACCGGCGCCGAGGAAGCGCTGGAGGGGCTGGCCGCCGGACACCATGACCTGGCCGTCGCGACGGCCCGTCCGCGCGGTGGTCTGCTCGCCGCGACCGCGCTCTGCGACGAGGAGCACGTACTGGTTGCCGCGCCACGCTGGGCCGGGCGCCTCGGTCCGGGGGCGCTGCGGCGCAAGGGGCCCGTGGTGCTGGAGCAGCTGCCGGTCGTGGAGGTCCATGAGAGCCTGCCGCTCGTCTCCCGCTACTGGGCCGCCGTCTTCGAGAGCCGGCCCGCACTCGCGGGAACGGTCGTCGTGCCCGATCTCCGGGCGGTCCTGGAGTGCACCGCGGCGGGCGCCGGACTCGCCGTGCTGCCGCGCTATCTGTGCGAGAAGGCGCTGGAGCGGGGCGAGGTGGTGGCCCTCCTCGATCCTCCGGTTCCGCCGCTGCGCACCTACTTCCTGGCGGTGCGGACCGGCACACTCGCGCTGCCCCACATCGCGCGGGCGCACGAGTGGCTGCTGCGTGCTGCCGCCGGCTGGTGAGCGCAGGGCCGCCCAGCACCGGTCCGGTGTTTCAGAACCGGTTCTGCGGGCCACTCTCTTGCCATGACCGAACGTCCCGTGGTCAAGCGCACCGCACGCGCCATCCTGCTCGACGGCAACGACCTGATCCTCATCAAGCGCACCAAGCCCGGAGTGGATCCCTACTGGCTCACGCCCGGCGGCGGGGTCGAACCCGAGGACGCAACCGTCGTCGAGGCCCTGCACCGCGAACTGGACGAGGAACTCGGCGCCAAGATCACCGATGTGGTGCCCTGCTTCGTGGACACCGTGGAGCACATCGAGGGCGGCGGGGTGAAGGGCGTGAAGGTCCAGCACTTCTTCGTCTGCCGACTGGATTCGATGGACCTGTCCCGGCGGCACGGCCCGGAGATCGACGATCCCTGCGGGGAGTACGACGTCGTGCGGGTGCCGTTCAGCCGGATGGGAATCGCCGCCGTCCACCTCGTACCGCTGTCGCTGCGGCACTATCTGGACGGCAACATCGAGGGCGTACGCGCGATGCACGCACCCGATCTGGGCTGAACGCAGCCGGTGGTCCGGGGCCCGTGGTCCCGAGCTGGTGGTCTGTGGCCGGTGGTGGCCCGGGACCGGTGGTGGTCCGGGGCTGCGGTGGCGGCCGCGGTTCCGGGGTGATCGCCTCTGCCGTGGTGGTGACCGCCTGCGCCGTGACCGCCTGCGCCGTGGTCAGGCGGGGCCGGTCGCGGCCAGTCCGTCGAAGAAGTCGTGCCGGATGCGCTCGGCCGGCATTCCGATGCCCCGGAGCACGTCCACCCCGCTGCGGATCATGCCGGGCGGGCCCGAGAGATAGGCCTCGTACTCGGGCCACGGGCCGCACTCCCGCACCGCCTCGGGCAGCAGCCCCCGCATCAGGCCCCCTCCCGTTCCCCGGCCCGTGGAGACCACCGGCCGGACCGCGAGCCAGGGATAGGTGTTCTGGAGCCGCATCATCGTGTCGATGTCGTACAGGTCGTGATCGCTGCGTGCCCCGTAGAAAACCTCCACCGGACGCCGGTCGCCGTGCTCCGCGACGTCCTCGACGAGCGCCTTGATCGGTGCGATGCCCGTGCCTCCGCCCAGGCAGAGCAGACCATTGTGGGTGGAGTGGTCGACCGTCATCGAGCCCGTGGGAGGGCCGAGGCGCAGGATGTCCCCGGGCCGGGCCCGGTGCACCAGGGCGTTGGAGACCCAGCCGGCCGGAACCGCCTTGATGTGGAAGGTGAGCAGACCGTCGGGGCGGGGTGCCGAGGCGAAGGAGTAGTGCCGCCAGTTCCGGGGCCACCACGGGGTCTCGACGGCCGTGTACTGGCCGGCGAGAAAGGGGTAGGCCTGGTCGGGGCGGAGCGTGAGCACCGCTATGTCCCGGGTCCTGAGATCGTGGGACACGATCTCCGCGTGCCACCAGGCAGGAGACCACCGTTCGTCCTCGGCGGCTGCGTCGATCATGATCTGCGATATCGCGGTGTAGGCGCGCACCCACGCAGCTTCTGTCTCCCCGTCCCAGGTGGTGGTCGCGTAACGGCTCAGCGCGCCCATGAGCGCCTCCCCCACCGCGGGATAGTGCACGGGCCGCGTGCCGTACTTGCGATGGCCCCGCCCCAGTCCGCCGAGATACTCGGCAAGTGCCTGCGGATCGTCCAGCCGATCGGCCGCGGTGAGGATGGCCCGGAGGAGCCGGTCGCGCTGGACGTCCATCGCGACCGGGAACAGCTCCCTCAGCTCCGGGTGGCGCACGAAGAGCAGCGCGTAGAAGTATGAGGTCGCCTGGTCCGCGACGGGCGAGATCTCGGTCAGGGTGCGATGGATCAGGATCGCGTCGGCGGATCTGCCCGTTCCGTCTTCGGTCCACCCGGTGGCCGGAGCATCCATACTTGTGCCTCGCCTCGTACGTCTCGTGGTCGCCTTACGCACCAGCACGGCCCGTGGTCCCCTTTGCCCGCGAACGCGGTCTGGCCCCGCTGACGGCCTTCGTACGGCCACCGTCCCCGATTCCCCGGCCCAGCATGCCTTGCGACGGACACGGGCAGGTCGTGAACCGATGACTGGCGCCCATGAGCGCATCAGCACCGGGCAGAACAGAGACTCGCCCGGCAGGGAAGCCCGCAGATGAACGTTTGCCGTACGCCGAGGCTAGTACGAGCGATTACTCCCGCTGTCAGACGCCCGATCGTCTCGCTCCCGGCACCGTGTTTCACGTGAAACCACTCAAACGCTCCGCCCGCCGAAGCCTCCTGGTGGCCCATGTCGCGGTATCCGTGAGCTGGCTGGGACTGACTGTCGGACTGCTCACGCTCGGAATCGCGGCCTTCTCCACCGGGGATCCCGCCACCGCGCAGGCCGCCACCCGCGCCATGAAGATCTTCGGGGACTGGCTGATCGTGCCGATCTCCCTGTTCTCGCTGATCAGCGGCCTCGTCCTGGCACTGCGCACCCCGTGGGGACTGGCCAGGCACCGGTGGGTCCTGACGAAGTTCTGGCTCACCCTGATCACCGTGGCGCTGTCCATCTTCTCCCTGCGGCCCGGCATCGACGAGGCCGTGGCACGGGGGGCCGTCGACATCGATCTGGTGGTCGCACCGTCGGTGGCGACGGCGACGTACCTCTTCGTCACCGCGATATCGGTACTGAAACCCTGGGGGCCGACCCGGCGCGGCCGTCGGCTGCGCCGTTCGTCCGGAGTCGGTAAAGGGGTGGACGAGCGAACATGGGGTCGTACAGCCTGACCTTCATGCCCAGCTCACTGCCCCTTCCGATCACCGAACTGCCTGTCCGGCGCCTCACCCCGGGCGACCTGGTCGCCTGCGCCGATCTCAGCGAAGACCGTGGCTGGCCACGAGATGAGCACAGATGGGGCCTGCTCCTCGCGGCCGGAGCCGGCTACGGCGTGGACGACCCCGAGGGCAAGGGCCTGATGGCCAGCTGCGTGGTGACCTCCTACGGCCCCCGGCTGGCCGCCATCGGCATGGTGCTCGTCGCGGAGCGCTACGCACGGCAGGGAGTCGCACGGCAGCTGATGCTCCGTGTGCTCGCCGAGGCCGGGGACACTCCGCTCAGTCTCTACGCGACAACCGCGGGGCAGCCGCTCTACGAACAGCTCGGTTTCTCGGTCGTGGGCCACGCCCAACGGGTCACCGGCTTCTTCCGGCCGGCCGGCGGCAGGCCCCCGGCCGCGACCGTCCGCCCGGCCACGGCGGAGGACCTGCAGGCCATGGTCCGGCTGGACGCGGATGTCTTCGGCGCCGACCGGACCCATGTCCTCGCCCGGCTGCCCGCGTTCGCCGACCACATCCGCGTGGCGCACGACGCAGGACGTCTCATCGGCTACGCGGCCGCCTGGCCGAGCGACCGGACGTATGCGGTCGGCCCTCTGGTCGCGCGCGACACCGCCACGGCCCGGGCCCTCGTCTCCTCGCTCGCGGAGGCGACGGATCGGCCGCTGCGCGCGGACATCGACGCACGCCATACCGAACTGCTCGACTGGTTCGAGGAGTGCGGCCTGCAATCCGGCTCCACGACCGCGGTGATGTCACGTGGAGCCTCGGACCTGCCCGGCGACTGGACCCGTCGCTACGCCTCGCTGACCGTGGCGATGGGCTGACCGCCGACGCGAGCTCTTCAGGCGAGCGACCGTACTGCGGCCGTCGCGAAGCCGTGGTCCTGGTCGGGGGCGCCGCCACCGACGCCGATGGCGCCTATGAGGCGGCCGCCGCGGTGCACCGGAACGCCACCTGCGATGAAGAGCAGCGGCCGGTCGAGGGCGGTGGGCAGAGTGTGGAAGAGCCCGCCGGGCTGGACGGCGTCGACCAGGTCGGCCGTGGGGGCATTGAGCTGAAGGGCCGTGTACGCCTTGCGGGTGCTGGTCTCGCCGGCGACGAGGACGGCCCGGTCGTCCCGCCGGAAGGCCAGCAGGTGACCGCCCGCGTCGAGGACGGTGACGGCCACCGCGACGTCGGCGGCCTCTGCGGTGGCACGGGCCGCGTCGATGAGTGCTTCGGCTTCCTGGGTCGTCAGCGGGGCGACGGCGACAGTGGTGGTGCTCATGGGGTGACTCCTTGGTGCGCTGTGGTGCGACGAAGTTCTGTGCGGTGGGGTTCTGTGCGGTGCGGTGAAGCGTGGTGCGGCTCTCTGTGGTGCGGCGAGGCCCTGCGTGTCGCTCTGTGAGCGGGGTCAATTCCGGGACGCGGAGGTCAGGACCGGCTCGGGGCTGTGCCTGGCGACGAGCCGACTGGGTGTGACCGTGCGGCGTTCCAGCGCGCCGGAGACGATCGCGAGGGCCAGGGCGGAGGCAGCCAGTGCTGCGCCGACCCAGTTGGGCGCGGTGTAGCCGAGGCCGGCCGCGATGACGACGCCACCGAGCCACGCCGAGAGCGCGTTGCCGAGGTTGAAGGCGCCGATGTTGGCCGCGGAGGCGAGGGTCGGGGCACCTGCCGCCTGGTCGAGCACCCTCTTCTGCAACGGCGGTACGGTCGCGAAGCCCAGGCCACCGATCAGCACGATGGTGACTGCTGCGGTGATCTTGTTGTGCGCGGTCAGGGTGAACAGGGCAAGGACCACGGCGAGGGCGCCCAGCGACACGTACAGCATGGGCATCAGACGGCGGTCGGCGAACTTGCCGCCGATCAGATTGCCGCCCACCATGCCCAGTCCGAGAAGGACGAGCAGCCAGGTGACGGACGACGTGGAGTAGCCGGCGACCCCGGTCATCATCGGAGTGATGTAGGTGATCGCGGCGAAGACTCCGCCGAAGCCCAGCACGGTCATTCCCATGGCGAGCAGGACCTGCACATTGCGGAACGCGGCCAGTTCGTCGCGGAGCCGCACGGCTTCGTTCCGCGGCTGTTCGGGGACGAGCCTGGCGACACCGAGAAGGCCGACGACGCCGATCGCGGCGACGACGAAGAACGTGGTGCGCCAGCCGACGCTCTGCCCGATGTAGGTGCCCAGCGGAACGCCGACGACATTGGCCACGGTGAGGCCGGTGAACATCATGGCGATCGCGCCGGCCCTCTTCTGGGGAGCGACCAGGTCCGCCGCGACGACCGTTCCGATGCCGAAGAAGGCACCGTGGGTGAGCGAGGCGATCAACCGGCCGACGAGCATCACGCCGAAGACCGGGGCGACCGCGGAGACGACGTTGCCCACGACGAACAGCCCCATGAGCAGTACCAGCATGCGTTTGCGGGTGATCCGGGTACCGAGGGCCGTCATCAGCGGGGCGCCGAGGACGACGCCGAGGGCGTATCCCGTGACGAGGAATCCCGCGGTGGGGATCGAGACCTGGAAGTCCGCGGCCACCTCGGGGAGCAACCCCATGATCACGAACTCGGTGGTCCCGATACCGAAAGCCCCGATGGCGAGGGCCAGAAGCGCCAGCGGCATGGGTTTCACCTTCCTTGAAGATTGCGTATGCGCCTTATGAACGCCCACAATAATTGCAGGCGCCGTTTAATTGCAAACGCGGGCTATTGCGGCAGTCGCCTATCCTGGAGGCAAGCGGCTTTGAGACGGAGGAAAGACCTCATGACAGCGACAGACCCCGCACCCACCGCCCTCGCCCAGGGCTGGTGCGCTCTCTCCTTGCTCCACGGAAGGATCGAGACCCGTATCGAGCGGGCACTGCAGTCCGGGCACGGACTCAGCGTGCGGGAGTACTCCCTGCTCGGCGTTCTGAGCAAGCAGCACAACGGTCCCGGTGGGCATCTCCAGATGAAGCAGGTCGCGGACGCGGTCGTGCTCAGCCAGAGCGCCACCACCCGCCTGGTCACCCGCCTTGAGGACCGCGGACTGCTGACGCGGTATCTCTGCGACACCGATCGCCGCGGCATCTACACCGATGTCACCGAGGCCGGCCTGGCCCTGCTCCATGAGGCCCGGCCGACCAACGACAGCGCGCTGCGTGCCGCGCTGGACGAAGCCGCGAAGAGCCCCGAACTGGCCCCGCTGGTCGAGGCCGTCGAAGCGCTGAAGGCCCCCGTACCGGCCGTGTGAGCCGCCCGGCCTCGGACCGCCCCCGTCGGGCCTGACCCGCGCGCCGCCCGGCCGGTCTGCGTAACCTGCGGATCATGAGTGATCTGGAGATACGCCCTGCCGCCCTCACCGACATCCCGGTGATTGTTGCCATGCTCGCCGACGATCCGCTGGGCGCCCGGCGTGAGTCGCCGGACGATCTCACCCCGTACCGCACCGCGTTCCAGCGCCTGGCGGACGACCCGAACCAGCACCTGATGGTTGCCGTGCGCGAGGGCCGCGTCGTCGGCACTCTGCAACTGACGGTGATTCCCGGGCTCTCCAGGCGCGGCTCGACCCGCTCGGTCATCGAGGGCGTACGCATCCACGCCGACGAACGCGGCAGCGGCCTCGGCACCCTGCTGATCGAATGGGCCGTGGACGAATCCCGGCGCCAGGACTGCCAGTTGGTGCAGCTGACGTCCGACGCGACCCGGACCGATGCCCATCGCTTCTACGAGCGGCTCGGCTTCACCGCCAGCCATGTGGGCTTCAAGCTCGCCCTCTGACCGCAGCCCGAATCCGGGGGCGCCCGTGTGGATCTTCCCGGCCTTCGTGGCCGACGCGGCTCTCCACGGGGGTGTCCCGCCGGCCCGGCGGCTCTTCGTGCGAAACGCCTTCTTCGTCAGGCTGTAGGACATCGGCCGGGATGCTTCTGCCGCAATCGAGGCGCAAGCATCCCGGCTTTCGCGATGGGTGGGTCAGGCCCTGGTCACCCCAGGCTTCCGTGCCCCGCTGGAACGGGAGTTGACGGCCTGGGCCGACCCTCGCTCCGTTTCACGTGAAACATGGCGCCCGGCCTCACAGACCCCGCCAGCCGCCCTCGTCCACGCCGCCAGGAACCGCTGCCGCCGGGTCGTACGGCTCCCGAGTGAAGACGAACGACCCCAGGTCCAGGTGGTTCACACTGCCGTCACCGTTACGGACCACGCGCAGCGTCTCCCCCGCGTAGTAGCCGTCGAGACCGGTCCAGGTGCCGTCCGGCTGAGCGGTGAACCGGGCACCTCGGCCGACGCCCTGCAGGGGGCCAAGCTCCAGCCCACCGTCCGGGGCCATCCGCAGAACGTTCGCACGCGTGCCCCAGTACCAGGGACCGGTCAGCGCGAGCAGTTCGGCATCCACCTCCGGCAGCGGGCGCCAGGGCTCCGGAATGCGGGGCTCGGCCTCGGCCACGATGTCCACGAGGTCGGCTGCGACGCCACCGACCATCAGTCCCGCCGTCGTGTTGGTGAGCACGACCGCCGCCACATCGTCCTCGACACTGATCCACAGGGCGGCCAGGAATCCGGGCAGCGAGCCCGTGTGGCCGATCAGCGTGCGGTTGCCGCTCCGTACCACCTGGAGGCCCAGACCGTAATTGAACTGCCAGTCACCGGGCTCACCCGGCGCGGACGGTTCACGCATCTGCTCCACGGAGGCGGTACGGAGCACCCGGTCGTCGCCATCGGCCAGGAAGGACGCGAAGCGCAGGAGGTCATCGGTCGTGGACCAGAGCTGACCTGCCGGAGCCATCAGTCCGAGATCCTCGGCCGGTTCGGCCAGCATGACATCGGCCCAGGGATGCACGGCCCAGCCGCCCGCGTGCGGTGCCTGCGGCTGGGGGCCGGTGCGGTGCATGCCGAGCGGTTCCAGGATCTCGCTGCGGAGCACCTCCGCCCAGCTCGCCCCGCGCACCTTCTCGACGAGTGCGCCCAGCAGCGTGTAGCCGGGGTTCGAGTAGTGGTGACGGTGCCCCGGACTGTGCATCCGCGTCTGCGCGCCGAGCACGTCGGCCAACTCGGGCCGCAACGTACCCGGGGTCCGCTCCCACCAGGGCGCGGGGGACTCGGCGCCGAGTCCCGCACTGTGTCCGAGCAGTTGATGGATCGTCACATCGCCGACTCCGGTGCCCGGCAGATGCTTCTCCAGCGGATCCTCCAGATCCAGCAGCCCCTCGTCACGCAGGCGCAGCACCAGCACCGAGGTGAAGGTCTTGGTCAGGGAGCCGATCCTGAACTGCGTGTCGCCGTCCGGGGCGTGCCCGTCCACACAACTGCGGGCACCGCTCCAGACGGTCTGCCCCTGCCTCCGCACCGCGGCGACGAGCGAGGGCGTCCGGCCCTCCGACTGAGCGGTGGCGATGCGGTGCAGCAGGGCGCGCTGCGTCCCCGGAAGCAACTGTTCGACTGAGTAGGTCATGCTCAAACAACTACCCGCAGAACCGGGTGGAGGCGAGCCCATTTCCCCGGTACTCCGCCCGGGGCCCCGGGCAGGCTGCGGAAACTCGCGATCCGCGCCCCAGACGATCGCTCTGACCTGCGGTTCTTGAAGGTTCCTCATGAAATGTCATGGCGGGTTCGTCTCAGGATGCGCGTCATTTCCTAGGGTGCAGGCCGAAGCCTCCGGCCTGCACCCGAGGGCAACCACCTGTGGTTCGCGGCCTACGTGAGATCTGCGGCCGGCCGGGTTCCCGTGGCCCGTAGTGGGCAGCTGCTGCCCCTCCCTGAGCAAGTGCCGGCGGTCCCTGCACCGGCAGCGGTCGCCGCATTCACCGTGCGGACGGAGAGGTCGCTGCATCGTCTCGGGGGAGCCTCATCGGTCGCCGTCACCAGGTCGCGGGCAGGTGGAGGGGGCTGCGCGTGACGGTGCCGTGCCGCCATACGAGGTCGTCGGCGGTGATGGTGAGGCGCAGGGCGGGCAGACGGGTGGCGAGGCGGTGGAGGGCGAGCTGGAGTTCGGCGCGGGCGAGCCAGGTGCCCAGGCAGTAGTGCCGGCCCACGCCGAAGGAGAGGGAGGGCTTCGGCAAGGGGGTGAACAGATTGTCGTGGTCGTGGGGGTCGCCCGGGAAGGCCGCCGGGTCGCGGTTGGCGGCGACATGGTCGGTCGTGACGAAATCGCCGGTGCGGATCATCACGCCGCCGAGCAGGGTGTCCGTGGTGGCGGCGAGGACATGACCGAGGCGTTCCTCGCGGTCGCCGAGAGGAATCAGGTGGATCAGGCGCTCGGTGAGTACCTCGGCGGCCTGTTCGTCGGAGCCGAGCCGCGCCCAGGCCTTGTCCTGCTCGGTCAGCAGGTAGAGCAGAGAGTTGCTGAGCATGGTCATGGTGGTGTCGTGACCGCCGACGATCATGGTGGAGATCAGGTTGACCAGCGTGGCCTCGGAGATGCCGCCCTCATGGTCGGTGGCGCGGACGACCGAGCTGACCAGGTCGTCGCCGGGGTCTTTGCGCCGCTTGGCGATCAGCGCGGTGGTGAAGTCGGTCAGTTCGCAACGGGCTCGGTCCCCCTCTTCCGGCGTCGCGGTCGCTCCGGCAAAGGCGTGTTCGGCCCAGTGGAACAGCTGCTCGGTGGGAACGTCGTCCACGGCCAGCAGCCGGTGGATGACCCTGCAGGGCAGGGGCAGGGCGAAGTCGGTGACGAGGTCGGCAGGCGGCCCCTGTACGACGAGGCCGTCGAGGAGCTGGTCGACGACGCCGGCCACCCACGGCCGCATGTGCTCGACCGCGCGCGGAGTGAAGGCCCGGCCAACAGCACGCCGGAGGCGCAGATGCGCGTCGCCGTCCTGCCGCCCGATGGAGTCGCGGCTGTCCAGCAGGCTGGGGCTTTCGACGATCGGTGGCGTGTCGGGGGCATGGACCGGTGCGCGTTCGAAGTGGGGGTCGGAGAGAACCTGGTGCACGTCGTCGTACCGGGTGACGAGCCAGACCGGGGTTCCGTTCGGCAGTTCGATGAGCCGGGGTGGCCCCGGCACCGGGGCAGATACCCGGTGCAGAGGGACAGTGCGGGCGACGGGCACGGTGTTCCTTCCTGCTTCGACGGCAGCCCGGACGGCCGGGCACACCTCACACCCGATCAACGACATACCCTGCCCCAGGTCATCAGGCGGTTCAGGAACCGTCCGGGCGTCGGCCGAGGCCCTGACCAGGTCGGAACAGCAGTTCGCGCCCTGGTGGGGACACTCGCCCGCAAGCTTGTTGCCGCCGACCGGCGGCCAAGGTTCGGCGGCGAGGCCGAGGACGCCCCTGGGCAGTCCGGCCCTGTCGGCGTGCTGGTCGGTGAGCGCGGTGCGGACCATGGCGACGAAGGCTGTTCCGGCTGAGCACGAAGCACAACCGGGGCATCGCCGATCGGCCGTGTGGCATGGAGGACGTCCATGTCCCCGCTCGCGGCCGGAGCGAGTGGCCGGACTCGCACGGTGCGTGTCACTTTCCTCAACAGACGGAAAGCTGCCGGCCGCCAACGGGCGGTGGATCTACTCGACGGACTCCAGTCCCGAACGCAGCAGTCGGCCGCCGAGCAGCACAACGCAGGCCGCGGTGGTCAGCAGCCCGCCGGCGAGGAAGGTGCCCCGCACGCCGGCCAGTGGCAGGATCAGCCCGCCGAGCGCGGCGCCCGCCGCGATGCCGGCGTTGTACAGACCGGAGTTGGCCGCGAGCGCGAAATCCGTTCGGCCCGGCGCGCAATGCAGCATCGCGTTCTGGGTGGTCATGAACACCGGCCCGAGTGCACCGCCCGTCATCACCAGGAACACCGCCGCGGCCACTGGATCGCTGCCGACCGCGCAGAGGCCGAGCATGCCCACCGCCTGCGTCACCACGGCAGTGGTCAGCGTCGCCTGCGGAAAGCGGTCCAGCAGCACCCCGGTGATGCTCACCCCGGCAAGACACGCCACGCCGAAAACCACGAGCAGGGCGCTGACCGCGCTCGGGGAGAACCCGCTCACGTCGCCCAGGAACTTCACGATGTAGGTGTAGCCGGCGAACGCCCCGGCGGCGGACAAGGTCCCGGCCGCCAGCACGATCCCGAACCGGCGGGCGTCGGGACTGCTCCCGTAGGCAGCAGCCTCTTCCTCCGGCCGCGAGGTCGGCAGCAGGACGGCGATCGTCATCAGAGAGACGAGCCCCAGCGCCGCCAGCAGGGCGACGGGCACCGGCCAGCCGTTCTGTCGGCCCAGCCAGGTCCCGCCGGGAACCCCGAGCACGAGGGCGAGCGAACCGGCGACGGACAGCGCTCCGACCACACGTCCACGGACCTCGGACGCGACAGGCCCACCGCGACGGGCCCCATCACGGCCCAGATCAGCGCCTGGGCGAGCGCGGTCAGCAGCCGCGCGAAGAGGAGCACCCAGTAGGAGGTAGCCAGCGTCCTGCTCCGCGGCACTTCCCATGCAGGCAGCTCACCGGGCTGCCCAGTCCCACCGCAACCGAATTCGTCTGCCGTGCGGGGAGCTCGGAGGATCGAGCCCGGCCTTCGTGGATCACCGTTCGGGGCGGGTCAGGTGTCCGCAGGGCCTGGTCTCGTGGCAGAGGCTTGCGGGCCATGCCGTCCAGGTGGGCCTTGAGCAGAAAGGGCCGGGCGACGATGTGCCGCACCTCCGGAGCGGAGTGGGCGGACAGCAGCCGGTCCGGCTCCGGCCGCGATCGTAGCTGCCGTGATCGCCCGCGGTCGCCGACCAGTACGTGTCCGAGCAGCGCTGCCGCCCCCTGGGACCACCGTGTCCTGTTGGCCACGCGGTGGCCGTCGCTGATGGAGAGCGGCCACGGGATCTGGATACCTGCGGCCAAGCTGTAGGTTCTCACTTTCGGTGTCAGGCGCCGACGCTGTGACCTGGACGTTCCCCTCCAGTCTCACGACGTTTCGGCAGGCGGCTGTCTCAGATCGGTGTCATTTCCTCAGACTGTCAGTCGGCTGCCCCGGACCTCATGAGCCTGTGATGAGGCTCGTTGAATTTCCCCACCCGATGCTCAGAGGTTCCCCAGGCCTGCTCACACTTCTCCCCACCCGCAGCGCGTGGACCTGCGGACGGATGTCACTCAGGAGGGGCCGCTCGATAACCAGCCCAGCCCGAGCTGGAACGGCCGATGCTATGGATGCTCGGTCGCCGCCGGCAGGTTGTGCCATGCATGTCCGCAGGCGCCTTTGCAGTACCTCTCGCGGCGGCGAGTGTCAGCAACGGCGAACACGGAAACGAGGACGCGGAACGCCTTGACGTGTTCGGCGGAGGGCAGGCCCGCAAACCCGTAACGGGGCGGGTCCATGCAGATCATGACCGAGGGGTTAGCCGTGGGCTTCACACCAGACCGCGCCACCCCCGCACGGCCGTCCGCACCTGTAATGTGCGCCTGCATCGCATAGCCAGCGACTTCCTGAAGAACCATCTGCTGGCGTGTCGGGGCGAGGTCGGAGAACCAGCTCACCCCAGCGTCCAACGTGCGGAGTCCTTGGGCGATCTCGTTGACGACCCGCTCGGTCTCGCGCCGGAACGTGCGGCCGTCGTCGCTGCTCGGTTCAGTCATCGCTGGATGATTTTACGACGCTGCTTCCGGGCGAGGGCCGGCACCAGCACCCGACAAAGCACGGGCGCCCCGGCCATCGTTGCCTCCGGCAATCAAGCGGGGGCGACGAGCAGCACTGGCGATTTCACAGATCCTCGTCACCTGCATCGGCGGCCGTCCGTTCCATATGCAGTCGGCCCTGAGATTATGAAGCTGAATTTGAGACCCTACACAAGCGCCGATCAGGTCTGCGCCATGTCCACGAAGCGCGAGTAGTGGCCCTGGAAGGCCACCGTGATCGTTGCCGTCGGACCGTTTCGGTGCTTGGCCACGATCAGGTCGGCCTCGCCGGCGCGGGGGGACTCCTTCTCGTACGCGTCCTCGCGGTGCAGCAGGATCACCATGTCGGCGTCCTGCTCGATGGACCCGGATTCACGCAGGTCGGAGACCATCGGCTTCTTGTCCGTGCGCTGCTCGGGACCACGGTTCAGCTGAGAGAGCGCGATGACCGGAAGCTGAAGCTCCTTGGCCAGCAGCTTGAGGTTTCGGGACATGTCCGAGACTTCCTGCTGGCGGCTCTCGGCTCGCTTGGAGCCGCCGGACTGCATCAGCTGCAGATAGTCGATGACCACGAGCTTGAGGTCGTTGCGCTGCTTGAGGCGCCGGCACTTCGCCCGGATCTCCATCATGGAGAGGTTCGGGGAGTCGTCGATGTAGAGCGGGGCGGCCGAGACATCGGGCATCCGGCGGGCCAGCCGCGTCCAGTCCTCGTCGGTCATCGTGCCGGAGCGCATGTGGTGCAGCGCCACCCGGGCCTCGGCGGAGAGCAGACGCATCGCGATCTCGTTGCGTCCCATTTCGAGGGAGAAGATAACGCTGGGCAGATTGCTCTTGATCGAACAGGCCCGCGCGAAGTCGAGAGCCAGTGTGGACTTACCCATGGCGGGGCGGGCGGCGATGACGACCATCTGGCCCGGGTGCAGGCCGTTCGTCAGGGCATCGAGGTCGGTGAAACCGGTCGGCACTCCGGTCATCTCACCGCTGCGCGAACCGATCGCCTCGATCTCGTCGAGCGCGCCCTCCATGATGTCGCCGAGCGGCAGGTAGTCCTCGCTGGTGCGCTGCTCGGTGACCGCGTAGATCTCGGCCTGCGCCGAGTTCACGATGTCGTCGACATCGCCGTCCGCCGCGTATCCCATCTGCGTGATCTTCGTGCCGGCCTCGACGAGCCGCCGCAGCACCGCCCGCTCATGGACGATCTCCGCGTAGTACGAAGCGTTGGCCGCGGTCGGTACGGACTGGACCAGGGTGTGCAGATACGGCGCCCCGCCCACCTTGGTGATCTCGCCGCGTTTGACCAGCTCGGCCGCCACCGTGATCGGGTCGGCAGGCTCGCCCTTGGCGTAGAGGTCGAGGATCGCCTGGTAGACGGTCTCGTGCGCGGGGCGGTAGAAGTCGTGGCCCTTGATGATCTCCACGACATCGGCGATGGCGTCCTTGGACAGGAGCATGCCGCCGAGGACCGACTGCTCGGCATCGAGGTCCTGGGGCGGAACCCGCTCGAAACCGGGCGATCCGTCCTCCCAGCCGCCGCTCTCCCTGCCGCGTTCGTGCTGCTCGCCGCGGTCCCTGCCCTCACCGCGGCGCTGCCGGGAAACGGGCAGACGGTCGCTGGGACCGGCCTCGGCCCAGGGGTCGTCCAAAGGCTCGGGAATGCTCACCGGGCCACCTCCTCCCGTCCGCTCCGCGGACCTCGCCATGCCACTCTTTCTTACGGCACAGCACCGACAAACAAGACGCCCGACTCCGGTTCCGGGGCGTCGAGTTCTGAGTGGTTCCGGGTCCGGAACGGGGTGCGGGCGCCGGTCCACGGTAGGCCGCTCGGCACCGTCAGCCAATCTGGTTATCCACAGGGCATGTGGACGACCGACCAGATGCTGTGGAGAACTCCGCGGATCCTGTGCACGGAGCGGGGGACAGCACTGTGGACAAACTCATAACACCCACAGCATCACCGCGCTGACCTGGCCTTTCCCCATCCACGGCCTGTGGGGGAGAAAAACTTTCCGAGTCAGCACAAGATCACGACAAACGGCCCACGGGAGAACGCCGAGCGCGAGCAAATGTAAGGGCTACTAAGCCATTGCATCTATTACCTGTGGAAGATTAGATTGGCCCCCATGATCCAGGCCCCGGCGCCCCCGCCACCCAGTCGTCGACGGCACGACCGCGAGATCATCTCGCTCGCCGTACCCGCCTTCGGCGCACTCGTCGCCGAGCCGCTCTTCGTCATGGTCGACAGCGCCATCGTCGGCCATCTCGGTACGCCGCAACTGGCCGGCCTGGCCGTCGCCGCCGCTCTGCTGACCACTGCTGTCAGCATCTTCGTCTTCCTCGCCTACGCCACCACCGCGGCAGTGGCACGGCGGGTCGGAGCGGGTGACCTGGCCTCAGCGATCCGGCAGGGCATGGACGGCATCTGGCTGGCGATCCTGCTGGGCATCGCCGTCATCGCCGTCACCCTCCCCACGGCCCCCTGGCTGGTGGATGTCTTCGGCGCATCCGACACGGCCGCCCCCTACGCGATCACCTATCTGCGGATCTCCAGCCTCGGTATCCCGGCCATGCTCGTGGTGCTGGCAGCGACCGGTGTTCTCCGCGGCCTGCAGGACACCAGGACCCCGCTCTACGTCGCCATCGGAGGCTTCGCCGCCAACGGAGCCCTCAACGCGGGACTGGTCTACGGCGCCGGCCTCGGGATCGCCGGATCGGCCTGGGGCACCGTGATCGCCCAGGTTTCGATGGCAGTCGCCTATCTGATCGTGGTGGTACGGGGAGCCAGGCGGCACGGCGCCTCGCTGCGTCCCGATGCCGCAGGTATCAGAACCAGCGCCCGGGCCGGCGTGCCACTGCTGGTCCGTACGCTGTCGCTCCGCGCGGTACTGATGATTGCCACAGCCGTTGCCGCCCGCCTCGGAGACACCGAGATCGCCGCGCACCAGATCATCCTCTCGCTCTGGAGCCTGATGGCCTTCGCCCTCGATGCCATCGCCATCGCCGGTCAGGCGATCATCGGCCGCTATCTGGGGGCCGACGACGCCGAGGGCGCGCGCGAGGCATGCCGTCGTATGGTCCAGTGGGGCATCGTCTCCGGGGTGGTGTTCGGAGCACTGATCGTCCTCGCCCGACCGCTGTTCGTGCCCTTGTTCACCAGCGACGGGGCCGTACAGGACACCCTGATCCCGGCACTGCTGGTGGTGGCACTGTCCCAGCCGATCGCAGGAGTGGTATTCGTCCTGGACGGAGTACTGATGGGTGCAGGCGACGGGCGGTACCTGGCCTGGGCCATGCTCGTCACTCTCGCGGTCTTCGCCCCGGTCGCCCTGCTGGTGCCGGTGATCGGTGGCGGCCTGACGGCGCTGTGGTGGGCGATGGCCCTGATGATGACCGTCCGCATGGTGACGCTCTGGCTGCGCACCCGCTCCGGCAAGTGGATAGTCACCGGGGCCACCCGCTGAGCCACCCGGCCGCGTTCCTGTTTCACGTGAAACAGGAGAACCGAGGAGCCGGTCGACACCACTCGCCGCCGCTCAGCGCCGCCGAAAGAAGCTCAGCGCCGCCGAAAGACACGGCGAAACCTACGACGAAGCCCACGGCGAAGGGCCGCACCCCGTGGGGTGCGGCCCTTCAACTGCTCAGGTGAGCTGTGCCCTTAGGCAGCAACGACCTCGATGCCGAGGCTCGCAGCGACCTCGGGGTGCAGACGCACGGAGACCTGGTGTCCGCCGAGCGTCTTGATCGGCGAGCCGAGCTCGACGCGACGCTTGTCGACGTCGGGGCCACCGGCGGCCTTGATCGCCGAGGCGATGTCGGCCGGGGTCACGGAGCCGAAGAGACGGCCGGCGTCGCCGGAGCGAACGGCCAGACGGACCTTCACGGCCTCAAGCTTGTTCTTGATCTCGTTGGCCTGCTCGATCGTGGCGATCTCGTGGATCTTGCGGGCGCGGCGGATCTGCGCCACGTCCTTCTCGCCACCCTTGGTCCAGCGGATGGCGAAGCCACGCGGAACCAGGTAGTTACGGGCGTACCCGTCCTTGACGTCGACGACGTCGCCCGCAGCACCGAGGCCGGAGACCTCGTGGGTGAGGATGATCTTCATGATTCGGTCACCCTTCCCTTATCGCGCGGTGGACGTGTAGGGCAGCAGCGCCATCTCACGGCTGTTCTTGACTGCCGTGGCGACGTCACGCTGGTGCTGCGTGCAGTTGCCGGTGACGCGGCGGGCACGGATCTTGCCGCGGTCGGAAATGAACTTCCGCAGCATGTTCGTGTCCTTGTAGTCCACGTACTGGGTCTTGTCCTTGCAGAACGCGCAGACCTTCTTCTTAGGCTTGCGCACAGGCGGCTTCGCCATGGTGTTTCTCCTGTGTGATCAAGAAGTGGGGGTACGAGCTGCCCTAGAAGGGGGGCTCGTCCGAGTAGCCGCCGCCAGAGCCGCCGGAACCGCCGGAGCTTCCGCCCCAGCCGCCTCCGCCGCCCTGCTGACCCCCGCCCTGCTGACCGCCGGACGGCGCGCCAGTGGCCCACGGGTCGTCGGCGGGAGCGCCGCCGCCGCCCTGCTGGCCACCGCCACCGGGACCGCCGCCCCAGTTGCCGCCGCCCTGCTGGCCACCGCCGTATCCACCCTGGCCGCCCTGACCACCGCGACCGGTGGTCTTGGTGACCTTGGCCGTGGCGTTCTTCAGGCTGGGGCCGACTTCCTCGACGTCCAGCTCGTAGACCGTGCGCTTGACGCCCTCGCGGTCTTCGTACGACCGCTGCTTCAGCCGGCCCTGCACGACAACGCGCATGCCTCGCTGGAGCGACTCGGCGACGTTCTCCGCCGCCTGCCGCCAGACCGAGCAGGTGAGGAACAGGCCTTCGCCGTCCTTCCACTCATTGGTCTGCCGGTCGAAGATGCGGGGAGTGGACGCGACACGGAACTTCGCGACCGCCGCACCGGACGGGGTGAAGCGCAGCTCGGGGTCGTCGACGAGATTGCCGACGACCGTGATGACGGTCTCGCCTGCCATGGGTGAACCTCTCGGCGGGGATTGCTTCTGGCTGCTTGCTGCTACTCGAACCCGATGACCACTGAGCTAGATGCTCAGTGGGACTCGGGACGGAGGACCTTGGTCCGGAGGACCGACTCGTTCAGGTTCATCTGGCGGTCGAGCTCCTTGACGACCGCAGGCTCGGCCTGCAGGTCGATGACCGAGTAGATGCCCTCGGGCTTCTTCTTGATCTCGTAAGCGAGACGACGACGGCCCCAGGTGTCGACCTTCTCGACCTTTCCGTTGCCCTCACGGACGACGGAGAGGAAGTTCTCGATCAGCGGGGAGACAGCGCGCTCCTCGAGATCGGGGTCGAGGATGACCATCACCTCGTAGTGACGCATGTGGAACCCACCTCCTTTGGACTCAGCGGCCACGGTCGTTCCGTGGCAGGAGGGTCGTGATGCGTGAGCATCGGTGTCTCCGAGTAGAACAGCCGCCACTGACAACGCCCTCCATGGAGAGGGGTTGCCGTGCTGGCCTGGGCAGACACCGGTGCAGACCGTACAGAGTACCCGCACAACGGCTTCCGGTTGAAATCCGGTGGTCAGGAGACGCAATCTGGACACATCGGGTGTGAGCGGCGCCACCACGCGCCCCATTCGGCCAGGAGGTACTCCATGGCACAGGCAATACGACCCCGTCCCCCCGTTTCCCTGCTCGCCACGGACGGCAAGTCCCATCCGCTCCAGGAAACCCTGGTGGCGGTGACACTGATCCTCGGTGTGCTCGCCTTCGTGACGGCGATGTTCCACAACCTGCATCTGATCAGTTCGTGGGCCGGACTCATCGGGATCCTCACGGGTGCGTACGGGCAGTACGTCTCGGTGACCACCCGCGAACGGTTCCCGCTGATCATCGGCATGGGCGCGGCCGCGATCGGCTTCTTCCTGGGCATGGCCCACGGCGGCCTCTTCGGCGGCTTGGTGGGCTGAATCGCGACAGACACAGCAGTCACAACCGGACAGGCGGAACGGCGCGGGAACCTCACGGGGTCTCCGCGCCGTTCCCCGTGGGAAAGGACCCGGCAACCCGGGTCGCGACGGCGGCGGAGCGGCAAGGCCATAGGGCCAGACGGTGTACTCGTCGGCCACAGTAGGCTTCGGCGCGAGAGCCGGAGCCCCTGACCGATGGGGACACACCTGCCGAGGAGCGCCCCGCATGAGCCTGACCCTGAGGACCATCAGCCGAGAGCAGCATCTGGCATACATCCAGAATCTGCCCGCGGCGAGTCACATGCAGGTCCCGGCATGGGCAGATGTGAAGGCCGAGTGGCGCTCGGAGAGCCTCGGCTGGTTCGACGGGAACGGACAGCTCGTCGGCGCCGGCCTGGTGCTCTACCGGCAGCTGCCCAAGATCAAGCGGTACCTCGCCTATCTGCCCGAGGGCCCGGTCATCAACTGGTACGCCCCGAATCTGGACGACTGGCTGCGGCCGATGCTGGCGCACCTCAAGCAGCAGGGCGCCTTCTCCGTGAAGATGGGCCCGCCCGTCATCATCCGCCGCTGGGACGCGGCCGCCATCAAGTCGGGCATCCAGGACCCGGAAGTGAAGCGCCTGCGCGACGTCGAGGCCACCCACATCGAGCCGCGTGCCTTCGAAGTGGCGGACCGGCTGCGGAAGATGGGCTGGCAGCAGGGCGAGGACGGCGGCGCCGGATTCGGTGACGTACAGCCCCGCTACGTCTTCCAGGTGCCGCTGGCCAACCGGTCGCTCGAAGACGTCCACAAGGGCTTCAACCAGCTGTGGCGACGCAACATCAAGAAGGCCGAGAAGGCCGGCGTCGAGGTCGTGCAGGGCAGCTACGCCGACCTCGCCGAGTGGCAGCGTCTTTACGAGATCACGGCGGAGCGCGACCACTTCCGGCCGCGTCCGCTGGGCTACTTCCAGCGCATGTGGACGGCCCTCAACAACGAGGACCCGAACCGGATGCGGCTGTACTTCGCCCGGCACGAGGGCGAGAACGTCGCGGCCGCGACCATGCTGATCGTCGGCGGGCACGTCTGGTACTCCTACGGCGCCTCCGCCAACCACAAGCGCGAGGTCCGGCCCTCGAACGCGATGCAGTGGCGGATGCTGCGCGACGCGTACGCCATGGGAGCCACCGTCTACGACCTGCGCGGCATCTCCGACTCGCTGGACGAGACCGACCACCTCTTCGGTCTGATCCAGTTCAAGGTGGGCACCGGCGGCCAGGCGGCCGAGTACCTCGGCGAGTGGGACTTCCCGCTCAACAAGCTGCTGCACAAGGCGCTCGACATCTACATGTCGCGCCGCTGACCCGCGTCGCACCGTTCGCGTCGCACCGCTGACCCGCGTCGCCTGTTACGCGTCGCCCCGCTGACGAAACCGGCTTCATTGGTTTCAATGGGGGCTTCGGCTTCACACACCTCCCACACAGCAGCCACCAGAAGGGTTCCGGACCGGCCATGGCGCTCTCCCTCTACGTCGACACCGCGCGCTGGCGGGCGCACCAGAAATCCGTCCTCGACCAGTTCCCCGGCCTCGTGCCGGTCTGCAAGGGCAACGGATACGGCTTCGGCCACGAGCGGCTGGCCGACGAGGCCATCCGCTTCGGCTCCGACATGCTCGCCGTCGGGACCACCTACGAGGCGGCCCGCATCAAGGACTGGTTCAGCGGCGATCTTCTGGTCCTCACCCCGTTCCGCCGGGGCGAGGAGCCGGTACCGCTGCCCGACCGTGTGATCCGGTCGGTTTCCTCCGTGGACGGCGTCCACGCCCTGGTGGGCGCGCGGGTCGTCATCGAGTGCATGAGCTCGATGAAGCGCCACGGCGTCAAGGAGGAGGAGCTCGGACAGCTGCACGCCGCCATCGAGGACGTACGGCTCGAAGGCTTCGCCCTGCACCTGCCGCTGGACCGCACGGACGGCTCGGACGCGGTCGAGGAGGTCATCGGCTGGATGGACCGGCTGCGCGCGGCCCGGCTGCCGTTGCACACCATGTTCGTCAGCCATCTGCGCGCCGAGGAGCTGGGCCGGCTCCAGCAGCAGTTCCCGCAGACCCGTTTCCGCGCCCGCATCGGTACCCGGCTGTGGCTCGGCGACCACGAGGCGACGGAGTACCGGGGTGCCGTCCTGGACGTCACCCGCGTGGCCAAGGGCGACCGCTTCGGCTACCGCCAGCAGAAGGCCGCCTCGGACGGCTGGCTGGTCGTCGTCGCCGGCGGTACGTCGCACGGCGTGGGCCTGGAGGCCCCGAAGGCCCTGCACGGCGTGATGCCGCGGGCCAAGGGAGTCGCCCGCGCGGGCCTGGCCACCGTCAACCGCAACCTGTCGCCGTTCGTCTGGGCGGGCAAGCAGCGCTGGTTCGCCGAGCCGCCGCACATGCAGGTGTCGATCCTGTTCGTCCCGTCGGACGCCCAGGAGCCGAAGGTCGGCGACGAGCTGGTCGCCCATCTGCGCCACACGACCACCCAGTTCGACCGCCTCGTCGACCGGTAGTACGACCGCTGACCGGCCTGTACGGCCGGTCCTGGGCCGGGCCCCTCCCACCGGGAGGGGCCCGGCTTCAGTCTGCGACCGGTCCGCTCGCCGCCCCCCATTCCACCCGCGGTCCTTCCACCGCCGGGTGGGCATGCCGCTCCGGATGCGCCGCCCGCCCCAGCACGAACACGTCCGGGGCCCCGTCGAGCACCCCGCCGGACGGATCGTCCGACCCGTCGCGCCGTACGACGTCCCGCTCCGGCTTGAGGACGTCCCGCACGACCACGGCGCAGAGGTACAGCGTGCCCAGCAGATGCAGGGCGATCGCCAGCTGGTACCCCTCGGTGGGCAGCCCCTGGTGCTTGTCCCCGCTCGTCGTGTACGCGAGGTACATCCAGATCCCCAGGAAGTACATGACCTCGCACGCCTGCCAGATCAGGAAGTCGCGCCAGCGCGGCCGGGCCAGTACGGCCAGGGGGATCAGCCACAGCACGTACTGCGGCGAGTAGACCTTGTTGACGAGGATGAACGCCGCGACGACGAGGAAGGCGAGCTGCGCGAAGCGCGGCCTGCGCGGTGCCATCAGGGTGAGCGCGCCGATCGCCGCGCACAGCAGGACCGTCGTCAGCGTCGAGACCGTGTTGACGGTCGGGACCTCGATGCTCTCACCGGTGCGCTGGGTGATGATCAGCCAGAAGGAGCCGAAGTCGATGCCCCGCTCCTCGCTGAACGTGTAGAACTTCTTCCACCCCTCGGGCGCGAAGGCCATCACCGGCAGATTCACCACCAGCCAGGACACCGCCGCCCCGAGCGTCGCCCTGCCGAACTCCCGCCACTTGCCCGCCCGCCAGCACAGGACGAACACCGGCCCCAGCAGGAACACGGGATAGAGCTTGGCGGCCGTGGCGAGCCCGATGAGGACGCCGAACGCCAGCGTCCGCCCCCGGGACCACATGAGCATCGCCGCGGCCGTCAGCGCGACGGCCAGCAGGTCCCAGTTGATCGTCGCGGTGAGCGCGAAGGCCGGCGCGAGGGCGACCAGCAGCCCGTCCCAGGGGCGGCGCCGGTGCGTACGGGCGACACAGACGGCGATGGTCACGGCGCAGATCATCAGCATGCCCGCGTTGACCATCCAGTACATCTGCTCCTGGTGCTGGATGGATCCGCCCGGCGTCAGCCAGGCGGCGACCTGCATGAACACACCCGTCAGGACGGGGTACTCCAGGAACTGCATGTCGCCGGGCAGCCGGTCGAAGTACGGCACCAGGCCGTCGGAGAATCCACGGGCGGCAAAAAGGTGTGGAATGTCCGAGTAGCAGGCATGCGTGTACTGCGAGCCCGCGCCCCTGAACCAGGCCCAGTTGTAGCAGGGCAGCTTCTGCACCATGCCCAGCGCGAACATCCCGAGGGCCACCAGCGCGATGGCACCCACCGGCGTGAGGGCCGTGCTGCCGAGCCGTGTCCAGCGCCCCGACCGCCCGCCGATCAGCTCGCTGCCGGCCGCGGCGACCTCGTCCTGATGCGTGGGCCGTACGACCGACTGTTCCTCGTGCTGCTGCACACTGGTGTCTTCTGCGCTTGGCATGCCGCTCATCCTGCCGTACGGCGCTGTGGAAACGACGAGGGCCGCCGCACCGTGTGGTGCGGCGGCCCTCATGACCGGGTCGGCCCGGAGGCCGCGCGGGCGCTATCCGGCCGGCCCGCCGAAGAATCCGCTGTCGCCGTTCCCGCCGTTCCCGCCGTTTCCGTTTCCGTTCCCGTTCCCGTTCCCGTTGCCACCGTTCGGTGGCTCGGGGGACATCGACGTACTTTCGCTGGGCCCGCCGGCGTCTCCGCCGTTCGCACCACTGCTGGTCCCGCCGTTGTTGTGCTGGCAGTCCCAGTCCCACGTACCGCAGGTCTGGGTGGGGTCCGGCGGCGGCGGGGTCAGGCTCGCCGAGGGCGACTCGCCCACCGTCATGGACGGCGAGGGGGTGTCCGGCGCCGTGGGCGTCGGCGTGGGGCTCTGCGCACCGCCGCCGTAGACCTTGTCACCGATCGGGCCGGGCTCCGGGAAGTTCAGGACCGGCTTCCCCTTCAGCGCGCCCACCATGTAGTCGTGCCAGATCTGGGCGGGGAACGACGCACCGTGGATCGTCCGCTCGCCACCCGTGCCGTACATCTTCTCGAACTTACGGTCCTTGTTGGTCGCGTCGTCGTCGAGCCGGTACATGCTGATGGCCGTGGACAGCTGCGGCGTGTAGCCGACGAACCAGGCCGACTTGTTGTCGTCCGTCGTACCCGTCTTGCCCGCCACGTCCCGGCCCGGAATCTGCGCGGGAGTACCGGTGCCCTTCTCGACGACGTTCTTCAGGACATCGGTGACGTTGTCGGCGATCGCGGCGTCGAAGGCACGCTTGGCGACATCCTTGTGCCGGTAGACGGTCTTGCCGTCGTACTTCGCCTCGGAGACCGAGAAGGGCTCACGCTGCTGGCCGCTGGCCGCGAAGGTCGCGTACGCGCCCGCCATCCGGATCGCGCTGGGCGAGGACGTACCGATGGAGAACGACGGCACGTGCGAGTCCGCCATCTGTTCGTCGTCCTTGAGCCCCGCGGCTATGGCGATGTCCTTCACCTTGTCGGTGCCGACATCCATGCCGAGCTGGACGTACGGGGAGTTGGCGGACCACTGCATCGCCTCGCGGAGGGTGATGTTGCCCTTCGACTCGTGGCCGTCGTTGGCCTGCAGCCACTCCTTGCCGTTCTCGTCGGTCCAGATCTCGCCGTTGTACTTCTTGATCTTCAGCTTGTCGTCGGCGTTGTAGATGCTGAGCGGTGACACCTTCGTACGCTCGGACGGGCCCTGGTCCTCCGAGAGCGCCGGGTTCCGCTTGCCGTACTCCATCGCCGCCGCCAGCACGAACGGCTTGAAGGTCGAACCGACCTGCGCACCGGTGGGGTTGGCGTTGTTGGTGAAGTGCTTGGTCGCGTCCTGGCCGCCGTAGATCGCCACGATGGCCCCGGTCTTGGGATCGACCGAGCCGCCGCCGAACTGGACGTGGGTGTCCGTCTTCGGGCGCTCCTTCGGCTTGATCTTGCTGTCGTAGACCTTCTTGACCGCGGAGTTGAGCTCCTTGACCTTCTTCTTGTTGAAGGTGGTGCGGATCTGGTAGCCACCCAGGGCCAGCTTCTCCGCCGTGACGCCGTGGTCGTTGTTGCTGAGGAAGTACTGCCTGGCAAGTTCGACCAGGTATCCGGTCTGGCCCGCCAGCTGGGCGTTCTTCTTCGGCGGATCGGGCATCGGGAACTCGGTGTACTTGGCGCGCTCCGTCGGCGAGAGGCGCTTGTCCTTCACCTCTTCGTCGAGGATCCACTTCCAGCGCTTGATGGCCCGGTCGGTGTTCAGCTTCGGCGTCGCCTGCACGGGGTCGACGTCGGTGGCACCCGCCGGGTCGTAGTAGGACGCGCCCTTGAGCAGCGTGGCCAGGAAGGCGCACTCGCTCGGGTCCAGGTCGACGGCGTCCTTGCCGTAGTACGTACGGGCCGCCGCCTGGATCCCCGAAGCACCTCGCCCGTAGTACGAGACGTTGAGGTAGCCCGCCATGATGTCGTTCTTCTTCATGTCGTTGCTGACCTTGAGCGTGATGAAGAGTTCCTGGAACTTCCGGCTCAGGGTCTGCTCCTGGGACAGACGCGAGTTCTTCACGTACTGCTGGGTGATGGTCGAACCACCCTGCGTCTCGCCTCCTGTCGCCATGTTGAACAGGGCTCGCGCGATGCCCATGGGGTCGATGCCCCGGTCATGGTCGAAGGACTTGTTCTCGGCCGAGATGACGGCGTCCCGCATCGCTTCGGGAATCTGCTCGAAGCCGATGATCTGGCGGTTGACCGCACCGCCCGTGGCGATCATCTGCGTGCCGTCGTCCCAGAGGTAGACGTTGTTCTGCGCTTCCGCGGCTTCGTTCACCTTGGGCTTCTCGACCATCGCGTACGCGATGCCGGCGACGCCCATGAGCAGGCCGAGGAAGCCGATGCAGAGGCTGGAGACCAGCTTCCACGACGGAACCCAGCGCCGGAAGCCGTACTTGCCGGCGCGCGGGTAGTCGATGAAGCGTTTCTTGGCAGGACGCTGGGAGCCCCGGCCCCGCCCGCGACCCGGTCCCTCGTGCCCGCCGTCGCCGCCACCGCGGCGACGGCCTCCGCCCCCGCGGCCCGCTCCGCCACCCTCGGCGCGACGGCTCCCGCCGCCCCGCTGTGCGGCACGTCTGGCCTCGGCGCGGCCGCCGTACGGGCTGTCGCCGCCGTGCGAACCGGAAGGTGACTCGGAAGTTACTCCACGTGACGGGGCGGCGCGGCGTCCTGAGGACTGCTGGGCGGCTCGTCTGGCCGCTGCACGCCCACCACCTTGTGGTTCCGGCGTTTTGCGACGGTGCTCGCTCATCGAACGACTACTCCTCGGGCAGGCGAGAGCGCCTGGAAGCGGCAGTTGAGATCCGGTCCCCCCGAATTACGGACAAGCCTCGCGACGGGCTCGTCCGCCATGCGTCCGGCTGGTCCGCGAAGACTGACGCGCGGGGGCGTCACGCGGTTCCCGGTGGTCTGCATGCCGCACAGACTACGCACGGTCAAAACCCTCCTAGGGCCGAACTTCACCCCAAACAACGCAAGTCGGTGCCTACGAATTCACGATGTGACGCCGTTCACGATGACTCCCCTTGTCGCATCGCGGCGACCGATCTATCGTCGTGATGTATCGAGTCGATACATCAGCTCGGTACATCGGCCCGGCACCGGGCTCCAGCAGGAGCACTCGGACCCACACGGAGACGGAGGAGGCGAAGTTGAGCAGACGCTCCGGCATCCTCGAATTCGCCGTTCTCGGCCTGCTCCGTGAGTCCCCGATGCACGGCTACGAGCTGCGCAAACGTCTCAACACCTCGTTGGGGATCTTCCGCGCCTTCAGTTACGGCACCCTCTATCCCTGCCTCAAGACGCTGGTCGCCAACGGCTGGTTGATCGAGGAGCCGGGTGCGGCTCCGGTCGCCCAGCCGCCCGCCACCGGCCGTGCGGTCGCCCCCGCCTCCTCACTGGCCGGGCGCCGCGCCAAGATCGTCTACCGGCTGACGGCGGAAGGTAAGGAGCACTTCGAGGAGCTGCTCTCGCACACCGGCCCCGACTCCTGGGAGGACGAGCACTTCGCGGCCCGCTTCGCCTTCTTCGGGCAGACGGAGCACGAGGTGCGGATGCGGGTGCTGGAAGGCCGGCGCAGCCGGCTGGAGGAGCGGCTGGAGAAGATGCGGGCCTCGCTGGCCCGCACCCGTGAGCGCCTCGACGACTACACACTTGAGCTGCAGCGACACGGCATGGAGTCCGTGGAGCGCGAAGTGCGCTGGCTGAACGAGCTCATCGAGAGCGAGCGGTCGGGACGGGATCAGCGACGATCCTCGCCCGGGAGCGAAGCTCAGCAGAACACCGCAGGAGAGACGGACGGCCTGCCCCGGCGCCGGGGTGACACCCCGCCGGATCCGTCCGACGACACCGCAAAGTGAGGCCCCCGCAGATCCGCGGGGCCTTCATCGGGAACATCCAAAACACACAGGGAGCAACCGGAATGGGTTCGGTTCGCGTAGCCATCGTCGGCGTGGGCAACTGCGCCGCCTCGCTGGTCCAGGGCGTCGAGTACTACAAGGACGCCGATCCGGCCGGCAAGGTGCCCGGCCTGATGCACGTCCAGTTCGGCGACTACCACGTGCGGGACGTCGAGTTCGTCGCCGCCTTCGACGTCGACGCGAAGAAGGTCGGTCTCGACCTCGCGGATGCCATCGGTGCCAGCGAGAACAACACCATCAAGCTCTGCGACGTGCCGAACGCCGGCGTCACCGTCCAGCGCGGCCACACCCACGACGGTCTCGGCAAGTACTACCGCCAGACCATCGAGGAGTCGGCCGAGGCCCCGGTCGACATCGTCCAGGTCCTCAAGGACCGCAAGGTCGACGTCCTCGTCTGCTACCTGCCCGTCGGCTCCGAGGTCGCTGCGAAGTTCTACGCGCAGTGCGCCATCGACGCCAAGGTCGCGTTCGTCAACGCTCTCCCGGTCTTCATCGCCGGCACCAAGGAGTGGGCGGACAAGTTCACCGAGGCCGGTGTCCCGATCGTCGGCGACGACATCAAGTCGCAGGTCGGCGCCACCATCACGCACCGCGTGATGGCGAAGCTCTTCGAGGACCGGGGTGTCATCCTGGACCGCACGATGCAGCTGAACGTCGGCGGCAACATGGACTTCAAGAACATGCTTGAGCGTGAGCGCCTGGAGTCCAAGAAGATCTCCAAGACCCAGGCCGTCACCTCCCAGATCCGGGACCGCGAGCTCGGTGCGGACAACGTCCACATCGGCCCGTCGGACTACGTGGCCTGGCTGGACGACCGCAAGTGGGCCTACGTGCGCCTTGAGGGCCGTGCCTTCGGTGACGTTCCGCTGAACCTGGAGTACAAGCTGGAGGTCTGGGACTCCCCGAACTCCGCCGGTGTCATCATTGACGCCGTCCGTGCCGCGAAGATCGCCAAGGACCGCGGCATCGGTGGCCCGATCCTCTCCGCGTCGTCCTACTTCATGAAGTCCCCGCCGGTCCAGTACTTCGACGACGAGGCCCGCGAGAACGTCGAGAAGTTCATCCGCGGCGAGGTCTCCAACTGACGCAGCCGGACACGGCACGTCCACGCGGCCGGGTGCCGAGCGGCAACGCTCATCCCCTTCCGTGCTGTTGAGGGTCCCCGGGCATCTGCCCGGGGACCCTCAACGTATGTGACTCTTGATCACATGGCCGTCGTGGGTGATCTGCGCGTTCTTCTGCGCCTTCGGAACTTCCGTCGTCTGCTGGCCGTACGACTTCTCTCCCAGTCGGCCGACGGTGTCTTCCAGGTGGCGCTGGCGGCTCATGTCGTCTTCTCGCCGGAGAAGCAGGCTTCGGCGGGTGCCATCGCCTCCGCCATGGCGGTACTGCTGCTGCCGTACTCGCTCATCGGCCCCTTCGCCGGTGTCCTGCTGGACCGCTGGCCGCGCCGCCAGGTCTTTCTGTACGGAAACCTGCTGCGTGCCGCGCTCGCCTGCTGCACGGCGCTCCTCATCCTCGGCTCCGCACCCGACTGGCTCTTCTACGCCTCGGCGCTGTGCGTCACCGCGGTCAACCGCTTCGTGCTGGCCGGGCTCTCGGCCGCGCTGCCGCGCGTCGTCGACAGCGACCGGCTGGTGCTGGCCAACTCGATCTCGCCGACCGCCGGGACGCTCGCGGCCACGGCGGGCGGTGGCCTCGCCTTCGCCGTGAGACTGCTGGTCTCGGACTCCGATGCCGTGGTGGTGCTGCTGGGGGCGGCTCTCTACCTCACGTCGGCGCTGGCCTCCCTGTCCCTTGCCACGGGGCTCCTCGGGCCGGACCGGGACGGACACCGGACCGGGCTGCGGGAAGCCCTGACCGCCACCGCGCGGGGACTGTACGACGGGTTGCGCCATCTGGCGCAGCGGAAGCAGGCCACCCGCGCGCTGGCCGCCATGACCGTGATGCGCTTCTGCTACGGAGCGCTGACCGTCATGGTGCTGATGCTGTGCCGGTACGCCTGGACCGACAGCGAATCCGAGGGCCTGGCGCTTCTGGGGCTGGCCGTGGGGGTCTCCGGTGCGGGATTCTTCGCGGCGGCCGTACTGACGCCGTGGGCCGCGGGCCGGCTCGGCCGACTGCGATGGCTGACCGTGTGCGCGGCAGGGGCAGCCGTCCTCGAACCCGCACTTGGGCTGTGGTTCGTCCCCGCCCCCATGCTGGTCGCGGCGTTCGTCCTCGGGCTGGCCACGCAGGGGGCGAAGATCGCGACCGATACGGTGGTGCAGACCTCGGTGGAGGACTCCTTCCGCGGCCGGGTGTTCTCCCTCTACGACGTGCTGTTCAACGTCGCCTTCGTGGGAGCCGCCGCAGTCGCCGCCCTGATGCTGCCCCCTGACGGGCGATCGACCGCGGTCGTGGTCGGGGTGGCCGCCCTCTACACGATCGTCGCGGTGCTGATGTTCCGGTGGAGCCGTACCGGAGAAGCTGTCTAGCGTCAGCGAGGGGCCGTCGTTTCACGTGAAACATGACGGCGCTCCCGCAGGATCGGGCTCAGCCCTGAGCGGCCCACCACTCCTTGAGCTTCTCGACAGCTGCGTCATGCTCCATCGGGCCGTGCTCCAGGCGCAGCTCCAGCAGGAACGCGTACGCCTTGCCGATCACCGGCCCGGGGCCGACACCCAGGGTCTTCATGATCTCGTTGCCGTCCAGGTCGGGGCGGATGGCATCCAGCTCCTCCTGCTCCTGCAACTGCGCGATGCGCTCCTCCAGCCCGTCATAGGTCCGCGAGAGGGCGGCGGCCTTGCGCTTGTTCCGCGTGGTGCAGTCCGAGCGGGTCAGCTTGTGCAGCCGCTCCAGCAGGGGGCCGGCGTCCCGCACATAGCGACGGACCGCGGAGTCCGTCCACTCCCCGTCGCCGTAGCCGTGGAAGCGCAGATGCAGCTCCACCAGCTTCGAGACGTCCTTGACCATGTCGTTGGAGTACTTGAGCTCGGTCATCCGCTTCTTGACCATCTTCGCCCCCACCACTTCATGGTGGTGGAACGAGACGCGCCCGTCCTTCTCGAAGCGTCGCGTCCTCGGCTTCCCGATGTCGTGGAGGAGCGCGGCGAGGCGCAGAACCAGATCCGGGCCGTTCTGCTCCAGGTCGATGGCCTGCTCCAGAACAGTGAGCGAATGCTCGTAGACATCCTTGTGACGGTGATGCTCGTCACTTTCCAGCCGCAGTGCGGGGAGCTCCGGCAGCACCTGCTGCGCCAGTCCCGTGTCGACGAGCAGCGCCAGACCCTTGCGAGGGTGCGTGGAGAGCAGCAGCTTGTTGAGCTCCTCCCTGACCCGCTCCGCGGAGACGATCTCGATGCGCCCGGCCATCTCCGTCATCGCGGTGACCACGTCGGGAGCGACGTCGAAGTCCAGCTGGGCCGCGAAGCGTGCGGCGCGCAGCATCCGCAGCGGATCGTCCGAGAAGGACTCCTCGGGCGTTCCGGGGGTGCGCAGAACGCGCTCCGCCAGGTCTTCCAGGCCTCCGTGCGGGTCGACGAACTCCTTCTGCGGAAGCGCGACGGCCATCGCGTTGACCGTGAAGTCACGACGGACCAGGTCTTCCTCGATGGAGTCGCCGTAGGACACCTCGGGTTTCCGCGAGGTCCTGTCGTACGCCTCCGACCTGTAGGTGGTGACCTCGATCTGGTAGCCGTCCTTCTGTGCGCCCACCGTGCCGAAGGCGATCCCGACCTCCCACACCGAGTCCGCCCACGGCCGGACGATCTTCAGTACGGCATCGGGACGGGCGTCGGTCGTGAAGTCCAGGTCGTTCCCGAGCCTGCCGAGAAGTGCGTCCCGGACCGAACCTCCGACCAGCGCGAGACTGAACCCGGCGTCCTGGAAACGGCGAGCGAGGTCGTCGGCGACCGGGGACACCCGCAGCAGTTCGCTGACTGCGCGGTGCTGCACCTGGGTCAGGGCACGGGAGCTGTCTTCATTGGCGTTCGACACAACAGAAAAGGGTACGTGCCCGGACCGGCCCGGTCGCCCTGGTTTCGGACCGCCCTGCAAGACTCTTCCGATCATGTAGCGAACTCCCCAGCACTTGGCACCCGCGCAGATCGTTACCATGCGTGGACGCAAGAACCGACAACCATCGACACCAGCTGACGACGACGAGGGACGGGTAGCGCGTGGCCGAGGCGGCAGACATCCAGGGGATCGGTCCCTCTCCTGCCCGCCGGTGGCTGCGGCGCACAGCCGCCCTGATCGTCGGGGCGCCGCTCGTCGCGGCGCTGCTGGCCGGTCCGGCCGCACCCGCGGCGCAGGCCGGCGGGACCGGCAAGGCCCCCACCGGGTCCGAAACGGTGGACGTGGCCCTGAACACACTGGCTCCGAGCGCGCCGGTCAAGGGGGACACCCTGACCGTCTCGGGCACCGTGACCAACCGGGGCAAGGAAGCGATCACGCAGGCCGTGGTCGACCTGCGGGTGGGTCCGAAGCTCGACAGCAGGACGGAGATCGACACCGCCGCCAGGCGCACCGGGTATGTGCTCGGCAGCGACCCCGCTCCGATCGGCGGCAAGTACACGGTGAAGTTCGCGAAGCTGCCCTCCGGGATCAGCCAGGACTTCACGCTCTCCGTCCCGGTCGGCAAGCTGGGGCTCGGCGACGACGGCGTCTACCAGCTCGGTGTCTCGCTGACGGGACAGACCTCCCGGGTCCAGTACGACCAGGTGCTGGGCATCGAGCGCACCTTCCTGCCCTGGCAGGAGGAGGAGCGCGACTCCCGGACGAAGGTCACCTACCTCTGGCCGCTCATCGCGCCGGCCCATGTCACCGCCGAGACGGGCACCGACGATCAGCAGACGCCCGTGTTCGCGGACGACGACCTGGCCACCGAGCTGGCTCCGGGCGGACGGCTCGAACAGCTGGTATCGCTGGGCAGCCGACTGCCCGTGACCTGGGTGATCGACCCGGACCTGCTGGCCAGCGTCGACGCGATGACGGGGAACTACCGCGTCAAGTCCGGCGACACCACCGTCGCCGGCAAGAACCAGGCCGTCGCCAAGCAGTGGCTCACCGCGCTCGAAGCCGCGGTGACGGACGGGAAGGTCGTCGCGCTGCCGTTCGCCGACCCCGATCTGGCGTCCATCGCACACCGGGGCAAGAACGTCTCCGGCACCCTCAGCCACCTTCAGACCGCCACCGAAGTGGCCGGGACGACGGTACAGACGATCCTCCATGTGAAGCCGTCGACCGACTTCGCGTGGCCCGTCGACGGGGCGATCGACCCGTCGGTCGTCGATGTCGCCACCTCGGCCGGGGCCCACAAGGTGATCGCCCGCAGCGACAGCCTCCAGGAGACGGGCGGTCTGACGTACACGCCGACCGCTGCCCGGCCGATCGGCGGCGGAACCACTGCGGTCGTCGCCGACGCCCGGCTCTCCACGGCCTTCCAGGGCGACATGTCGAAGGCGGGGAAGTCCACCCTCGCCGTGCAGAAGTTCCTCGCTCTGACGCTCGCCCTGACCGAACAGGACACGGACATCGAGCGGAGCATCGTCGTCGCACCGCAGCGGATGCCCACCGTGGCCCAGGTCCAGTCGATGGCCCGTGCCCTGCACGGACTCGACGACGGGCGCTGGACACAACCCCTCGGACTGGTGGACGCGGCCGGGGAGAAGCCCGACGCGGACGCGACGACCAGCGTCCCCGGGGCCTCCCAGTACCCGAGGAAGCTCCGCAGCCAGGAGCTGCCCACCCAGGCCTTCCAGGACATCAAGTCCACCCAGGTGTCGCTGAACAGCTTCCAGGTCATCCTCACCCAGCCCGAGCGGGTGGTGACCCCCTTCGGCAACGCGCTCAACCGGTCCATGTCGACGTCGTGGCGCGGCAGGCCGCTGGAGGCCCAGCAGTACCGGGACTCGGTCCGCGGCTATCTGCAGGACCTCGTCGGCGAGGTCCAGCTCATCTCGAAGTCGGACGTCACCCTGTCCGGCCGCAGCGCCACGATCCCGGTGACCGTGCAGAACAGGCTGCTGCAGGGCGTGGACCATCTCGTTCTCCGGCTGAAGTCGGAGAACGCGACCCGCCTCAAGCTGAACGACGGCGGGGCCGTGGCGGAGCAGCCGATCCGGATCGGTGCCGGCCACAGCCAGTCCGTGAAGTTCGACGCGGCCGCCAACGTCAACGGCCAGGTGCAGATGACGGCACAGCTCTACACCGAGGACGGCACACCGTACGGCGGAGCGATGACCTTCACCGTGAAGGTCTCCGAGCTCACCCCGACCGTGCTGCTGGTCATCGCCGGCGGACTGCTGCTCCTGGTTCTCGCGGGCATCAGGATGTACACCCATCGCAAGCGCGCCAACGCGGGTGGCACGACCGGCGAGGACGGCGGCGAACCCGAGCAGCCGAGTGACCCGACTCCGGACACCGGTCCGGAAAGCGGGGAGCCGTCGGACTCGGGTGAGAAAGTGGAACGTTGAGCGATGTCTGTCGTGGCCGGTCGGCCGGGGACGATGAGGTGGGGTTTCGATGAACGCGCCGTACGACGGTGACCGCGGTCAGGGTGCGGGCGGAGCCGGGTCTTCCGGCGGGCCCCCGGTGCCCCCGGGACCTGGCCAGGTTCCGCCGATGCCCGATCCGTACCTGCAGGACGCCTACGACTGCGATCCCTACCGAGCTCAGGACCTGTCCGTCCAGGACCCGGTGGCCGAGGCGCTGTACGACCGGGCCGCGCACCCGCCGCCGCCTCCGGGTACCTACCAGCAGCCCCAGCCCCTCTACCAGCAGCCGCCCGCGGCCCAGTACCCGCCCGATCCGCGTATCTGGGCGCAGACCCCGCCGCCCGAGCCCGGTGGCCCGTCGCGGCACCTGCCGTACGGCGACAATCCGGCGACCACCCAGTTTGTCGGGGTGGACGACCTCGTCAGCCAGGCGTCCCGGGACGACGAGCAGCCGGACGCCTTCGCCCACCTCTTCCGGGACCAGGAGGGCCCGGCCGGGTCGGCCCCCGTCCCCCCGGAGCCCGAGCCCGCTCCGGCGCCCGCCCCGCCCAAGTCCGGCGGCCGGGCCGCCGGGATACTGAAGTCCAGCGCGCTGATGGCGGCCGGCACGCTCGTGTCCCGCCTCACCGGATTCGTCCGCAGCCTCGTGATCACCGCTGCGCTCGGTGCGGCGCTGCTCGGCGACAGCTTCACCATCGCGACCGCCCTGCCCACGATGATCTACATCCTCACCGTGGGCGGCGGCCTCAACTCGGTCTTCGTGCCCCAGCTCGTCCGGTCCATGAAGGACGACGAGGACGGCGGTGAGGCCTACGCCAACCGGCTGCTGACCCTCGTCATGGTCGCGCTCGGGGTGATCGTCGCGCTCGCGGTCTTCGTCGCTCCGTGGCTGATCCACATGATGTCGCCGACGATCGCCAACGACGCCGCGGCCAACAGCGTCGCCGTGACCTTCGCCCGATACTGCCTGCCGACCATCTTCTTCATGGGCGTGCATGTCGTCATGGGCCAGATCCTCAACGCCCGCGGAAAGTTCGGCGCGATGATGTGGACCCCGGTCCTCAACAACATCGTCATGATCTTCACGTTCGGCATGTTCATCTGGGTCTACGGAACGTCCGCCGAGTCCCAGATGGGCGTCCAGACCATTCCGCCGGAGGGTGTCCGGCTCCTCGGCATCGGCACGCTGCTCGGTCTCGTCGTCCAGGCCCTGGCGATGGTCCCGTACCTGCGTGAGGCCGGGTTCCGTTTCCGCCCGCGCTTCGACTGGAAGGGACACGGGCTCGGCAAGACGGTCAAGCTGGCCAAGTGGACCGTCCTGTTCGTGCTCGCCAACCAGGCCGGCGTGATCGTCGTCACTCAGCTCGCGACGTCGGCGGGCAAGCTGTCCGGCAAGGACGGCACCGGCTTCCTCGCCTACTCCAACGCCCAGCTCATCTGGGGCATGCCGCAGGCGATCATCACCGTTTCCGTCATGGCGGCCCTGCTGCCGCGTATCTCCCGCGCCGCCCACGACGACGACCCGGGCGCCGTCCGTGACGACATCTCCCAGGGGCTGCGGAACTCGGCTGTCGCGATCGTGCCGGTGGCCTTCGCCTTCCTCGCCCTCGGCCTGCCGATGTGCACCCTGCTGTACGCCTCCGCCGGCACCGAGGCCGCCCGCTCCATGGGCTTCATCCTCATGGCCTTCGCACTCGGTCTGATCCCGTACTCCGTTCAGTACGTCGTGCTGCGCGGCTTCTACGCGTACGAGGACACCCGCACGCCCTTCTACAACACGGTCATCGTCGCCGCGGTCAACGCGGCCGCCTCGGCCCTCTGCTACGTGGTCCTGCCCGCCCGGTGGGCCGTGGTCGGCATGGCCGCCTCGTACGGGCTCGCCTACGCCGTCGGCGTGGGCATCGCCTGGCGGCGGCTGCGCAACCGCCTGGGCGGGGATCTGGACGGTGCCCACGTCGTGCGTACGTACGCCCGGCTGTGCCTGGCCGCGACCCCGGCAGCGGTACTCGGCGGCGGTGTGGGCTTTGCCGTTCTCCTGGGTCTCGGCGAGGGTGCCTTCGGCTCGCTCGCCGCTCTGATCTGCGGCGGAGCCGTACTGCTCGGCGTCTTTTTCGTCGCTGCCAAGCGGATGCGGATCGAGGAGATCAACGGCATGGTCGGCATGGTCCGAGGGCGACTCGGTCGCTGAGAATCAACCGCCGCACAACCATCACCACCCCTTGCGTGTCGTGCATAGCGCCGGAGTGTGGGCACAATTGGCGTGACTGTGCAGAGCTGGCTGGCATCGCGCAACGGATGGGGAGGCAGGAACGACGGTGGCGGAACGTAGCACGGCTGCCGTCGACGTGGCCGACAACAGCGGCGATGAGCCGCTGACCGCCAAGGCGGACGAGGCCACGACCGACGGGACGGCAGAAGCTCAGGACATCAAGGGCGAGAAGCCGCAGGACACGGATGGTGAACGCATCGGTTCCGAAGTCACCCTGCCGACCCCTGACCTGCACAGTGGGCACAAACTTGCCAGACGCTACCGGCTGGAGGAGTGCGTCACCCGTCTGGACGGCTTCAGCAGCTGGCGCGCCGTCGACGAGAAGCTGCGCCGCGCGGTGGGCGTCCATCTCCTTCCGGCCGACCACCCGCGTGCCCGCTCCGTGCTGGCCGCGGCCCGCTCCTCCGCGCTGCTCGGTGACCCGCGCTTCGTGCAGGTCCTCGACGCGGTGGAGGAGGACGACCTCGTCTACGTCGTCCACGAATGGCTCCCCGACGCCACCGAGCTCACCTCCCTGCTGGCCTCGGGGCCGATGGAAGCGCACGACGCCTACCAGCTCGTCAGCCAGGTCTCCCAGGCCATGGCGGCGGCCCACCGGGAAGGCCTCGCGCATCTGAGGCTCACCCCGGGGGCGGTGCTGCGGAGCTCGACCGGGCAGTACCGGATCCGCGGCCTCGCGGTGAACGCCGCCCTGCGGGGCATCACCGCCGACAGTCCGCAGCGTGCGGACACCGAGGCCATCGGCGCTCTGCTGTACGCCGCGCTGACCCAGCGCTGGCCGTACGAGAGCGACGCGTACGGCCTGGCCGGGCTGCCCAAGGGTGTGGGGCTGATCGCCCCCGATCAGGTGCGCGCGGGCGTCCACCGCGGCCTTTCCGAGCTCGCCATGCGCGCCCTCGCCAATGACGGCGCGACTGCCTCCCGGCAGGAACAGCCGTGCACGACGCCGGACGAGCTGGCCAGGGCCGTTGCCGCGATGCCCCGTATCCGCCCTCCGGAGCCCGTCTTCACGGCGCCGCCCGAGTATCAGCGCACGACCTATCAGCAGGGTTCCTACGGGCGCCCGCCCGCCCGTCCCGGCGCACCCGTGACCAAGCCCGTGATGGTCGTACCCCCGGCGCCGCTCCAGAGCCGCACCGGCAAGGCCCTCAAATGGGCCGTTTCCGCATTGCTGATCGCTGCCCTGGGCCTCGGCAGCTGGCAGCTGGCCGAGACACTGCTCAACAACGAATCGAGTGACCCCGGCAGCACGCAGACCGACCCGAAAAGCGGTGACGCCGGCAAGAAGGAGCCCACGGGCCAACTGCTCACGGTCAAGGACGCGGTCGAGTACTTCCCGGATGGAAAGGCACAGCACCCCGACGACGTCCACCTGACGTACGACGGCGACAGCGCGACGTACTGGCGGTCCAAGAGCTTCATAGGCGGCCCCAAGCTGGCTCCCTTCAAAGAGGGCGTCGGCATCGTGTATGAACTCGATTCCGCTCAGTCCATTTCGTCAGCCTCCGTAGGCCTGCAATTCGGTGGCGATCACACCACCGCCTCGCTCTACGCGACCGACTCTCTCAACTCGTCAACGCCTCTGTCGTCGATGACGAAAATCGCAACGACCGAGACGGTCGGCACAGAAGCGAAACTGCAGACGAAGAAGCCGGTAAAGACCCGGTTCGTACTCGTATGGCTTACCGACATGCCGAAGTCGCCCGCCGATCGCTACAGCGGCGCCGGCTACAAACAATCCATCACCGAAGTTAAATTCATGGGCTGACCACCGGCTCGCGGGTCATCACACTCGCCCCCCCCTTTCACCGATGCCGCGCGTTCTCCACGAGGCCGATCGTGTCGGTGAGGATGCCCCCGCTTCCTCCCGGTGGTCTTCTTCCCGGCGTCGAGGTCGTCCACCGCGTCGGCTCAAGGGCCTACGGCAAGGCAGCCTGCCGGGCCCTGCCCGACGCGGTGCGGGTAGGCGACCGCCGGCACATCTGGGAAGACCTCTGCCCGGGATCCGCTCCCACAGTTCCTGCTGACAGCCTGCGGGACAAGGGCACCGAGCTCCGGCGGCACCTCACCGCCGCCTGCCCCGCGAACAGGCACATCGCCAGCGCGAAACAAACCACCGCCTGCGGCGTCAGGAGCCGAGCGCACGGGCCAGAAGGGCCGCACTCGGCGATCACCCGGGTTCTCGGCTCCGGCGAGAACGTGCCTGCCGGCAGTCATTGGTATTGTTCAGCCTCGATCGGCACCGACTTCCACACCTACAACCTCGACCCGGACCACAAAAGCCGCTGACCTCGTCGTCGGCTCAAGGCCCTCGGTCACGGCGTCCCCTCGTCCCGGCAGCCGCCTGACAGCACAAAGCCCGAGGTCAAGGCTACTTTTAGGCATTTAGGGGTATCGCGTGGTTGCTGAATCCTTAGAACCCGACTCCAGCGACTCAGAACTCCTCGCCCGCCATGTGGCCGGTGAACCGGACGCCTTCGGCGAGCTCGTACGGCGCCACCGCGACCGGCTGTGGGCCGTGGCGATACGGACCCTGGGGGACCGTGAGGAAGCCGCGGACGCCGTCCAGGACGCCCTTGTCTCCGCCTTCCGGGCAGCCCACACCTTCCGTGGTCAGTCCGCCGTCACCACCTGGCTGCACCGCATCACGGTCAACGCCTGCCTCGACCGGGTCCGCAAGGCGGCCAGCCGCAAAACCGCGCCGATCAATGACACCGAACGGTTCGAGCAGCTCCTGGAACCGCACGAATCCGCGGAGGCACCCGCAGAGCGCCGGGACCTGCACCGCGAGCTCCTGGCCGCGCTCGCCACTCTGCCCGCCGAGCAGCGGGCCGCACTCGTCCTCGTGGACATGCAGGGCTACCCCGTGGCCGAGGCAGCACGCATCCTCGATGTACCGACAGGCACCGTGAAAAGCCGCTGCGCGCGGGGGCGGGCCCGGCTGGCGCCGCTACTCACTCATCTGCTCAGCGAGGTCGCGGGGGTCGACGAGTCGGCCACAAGGAACCGGACGCCGCATACATCCGTCCCACCGGCATCGGGGCCGAGAGATGCGGCCACCACAAGCGATCCCGCTTCAGTGAAGGGCGGAGGTGGGCGCACATGACGTCAACGGCCGACACGACCCAGCATCCGGATGTCACGGAGATCTCCGACCTGACGGAGGAACTGCTCCCACCATCACGGGCGACAGAAGTCCGGGACCATGTGGACGGCTGCGAACTTTGCGGTGAGGTCCATGCCTCTCTCATGGAGATCCGCGAGCTACTCGGCACCGTGCCCATGCCGCAGCACATGCCGGATGACATCGCGGACCGCATCGACGCCGCACTCGCCGCTGAAGCGGCTCTCGACGCCACGCCGCCATCCGGCTCGCTGCATGTTTCACGTGAAACAGAGCCGCCCGCAGCGGAGAAGTCGAACCCAGAGCCCAACACCTCGGACCGTCCCGCAGGACGCCCCCGGGCGGCCACCGGCCCCGGCCGGCGGCCGCTCCGACGCCGCCGTCGCACAGCCGTGCTCGGGGCCGCTCTCGGCGCGGCCGTGGTCGGTCTGAGTGTCTTCCTGCTGCAGAACGTCCAGTCGTCCCAGAATTCCGGGAGCCTCAAGGCGGCGGACCGCAGTTCCAGCGCCGAGGAGAGCGGTGGAGGGACGTTCTCGGAGTCCACGCTTGAGGGCCGGGTACACGCGCTTCTTCTGAGCACCGGCTCGAAGCCGTCGAAGTCGGCGGACAGTGTGGGGGCCGAGGAGCAGACTCCGTCCACCGGGGCGCACTCGACACCCGAGTCCGCTTCCGCCGGATCCGATTCGCTCCAGACTCCGTTGCGCGCACCCACCGTGCCCGTCCCGCCCTGCGTGGAGCAGGGCACCGGGCGCGATACTCCAGCGCTCGCCATGGAGCAGGGCACCTACGAAGGCACGGATGTCTTTCTCGTCGTTCTCCCGCACCCGTCCGATGCGACACAGGTGCAGGCGTACGTCGTCGATGCGGCCTGTGTCCAGTCGGAGCCCGCGGGCAAGGGTGAACTCCTGCTGACTCGTACCTACCCGCGCCACTGAGAATCCCCCGGCAGCTTGCCTCGGCACGTCGGGGAATGCATGCCCCGTAGGATCCGTTGGGTGGGGTGAGAGTCGTTGAACCGGCCCCAGTAGGCAGTCTGCAGAGACGAGGAAGAAACCCGTGAGCGACGTCCGTAATGTGATCATCATCGGCTCCGGCCCCGCGGGCTACACGGCCGCCCTTTACACCGCACGCGCCTCGCTGAAGCCGCTGGTGTTCGAGGGCGCCGTCACCGCCGGTGGCGCGCTGATGAACACCACCGACGTGGAGAACTTCCCGGGCTTCCAGGACGGGATCATGGGCCCCGAGCTCATGGACAACATGCGCGCCCAGGCCGAGCGCTTCGGCGCAGAGCTCGTCCCGGACGACGTCGTCTCCGTGGACCTCACCGGAGACATCAAGACGGTCACGGACACGGCCGGTACGGTGCACCGCGCCAAGGCCGTCATCGTGACGACCGGCTCCCAGCACCGCAAGCTCGGCCTGCCCAACGAGGACGCCCTTTCCGGACGCGGCGTCTCCTGGTGCGCCACCTGCGACGGCTTCTTCTTCAAGGACCAGGACATCGCCGTGGTCGGCGGTGGCGACACCGCGATGGAGGAGGCGACCTTCCTCTCCCGCTTCGCCAAGTCGGTCACCATCGTCCACCGCCGGGACACGCTGCGTGCCTCCAAGGCCATGCAGGAGCGGGCCTTCGCCGACCCGAAGATCAAGTTCGCCTGGGACAGCGAGGTTGCCGGAGTACAGGGCGAGCAGAAGCTGTCCGGTCTGACCCTGCGGAACACCAAGACCGGCGAGACGTCCGAGCTCGCGGTGACCGGCCTGTTCATCGCGGTGGGCCACGACCCGCGCACCGAGCTCTTCAAGGGCCAGCTCGACCTCGACGAAGAGGGCTATCTCAAGGTCGAAGCCCCCTCGACCCGGACCAACCTGACCGGTGTCTTCGGTGCCGGTGACGTCGTCGACCACACCTACCGGCAGGCCATCACGGCCGCCGGCACGGGCTGCTCGGCCGCTCTCGACGCGGAGCGCTTCCTGGCCGCACTCGCCGATGCCGAGAAGGCCGCTGCGGCCACCGTCTGACTCACGCCTCTCACCCCACTACCCCCCCAAGAAGTTAAGGAGGCCGCCGTGGCCGGCGCCCTGAAGAACGTGACCGACGACTCCTTCGACGAGGTCGTCCTGAAGAGCGAGAAGCCCGTACTGGTGGACTTCTGGGCAGCCTGGTGCGGTCCGTGCCGCCAGATCGCCCCGTCCCTGGAGGCCATCGCCGCCGAGCACGGCGACCAGATCGAGGTCGTCAAGCTCAACATCGATGAGAACCCGGCCACAGCCGCCAAGTACGGCGTCATGTCCATCCCGACCCTGAACGTCTACCAGGGCGGCGAGGTCGCGAAGACCATCGTCGGCGCCAAGCCGAAGGCCGCGATCGTCCGCGACCTTGAGGCCTTCCTCGGCTAGGCACACCGCACGCCGATGTTTCACGTTGCCAGGAACTCTCGGATCCTCATGGTTCTTCGATCGTCCTGCGATCCCGGATCACAGCGGCCTGAGCGCCGGCTCCTTCTGCACTGCGCCCAGCAGCCGGTCCAGTGCCAGTTCGACGTCTTCCTTCCAGGACAGCGTCGTACGCAGTTCCAGTCTCAGCCTCGGATGGACAGGATGCGGCCGTACGGTCTTGAAGCCGACCGCCAGCAGATGATCCGCGGGAAGCACACAGGCCGGCTCCTTCCACCGGGCATCACCGAACGCCTCGATCGCCTTGAACCCCCGGCGCAGCAGATCCTTGGCGACGGTCTGCACCATCACCCGGCCCAGCCCCTGCCCTTGGTAGCCGGGCGTGATCCAGGCAGTCATCAGCTGCACGGCGTCGGGGGAGACGGGGCTGGTGGGAAACGCGGTCGAACGCGGCACATAGGCGGGCGGGGCGTAGAGCACATAGCCCACCGGCACATCGTCGACATAGACGACCCGGCCGCACGACCCCCACTCCAGGAGAACGGCCGAGATCCAGGCCTCCTTCTCCAGCCCGGGCGTCCCCGCCTTTACCGCAGCTTCCCCACTGACCGGATCAAGCTCCCAGAAGACACACGCACGGCATCGTCTGGGGAGATCGGAAAGGTTGTCCAGTGTGAGCGGTACGAGCCGACGCCCCATGAAGGCTGTTCCTCGCTTCCTTCGGCCGCCGCATCACGTGCGACGGTCAGTGCACTCCGTTCGAGGAGCAGGCTGCCGACGAACCCGCCGACCGCCCCCAGGCCCAGCCCGACTGTCATCAGCCGGCTGCGGCTCACTGATCGCATGACCCTCCCTGCCGAGGCGGTCAAGCCGGATGTGCCATACCAGAACGCATCGTATCCACCCAGGAATGAAGCCGACACCGAGAAAGAGCAAAGGGCGGGCCGTGTTCCGGTAACCACCGGAACACGGCCCGCCCGACAACCTCAGAGAGGGTCAGCCCTCGTCTTCCTCAGCGGACTCCTCGGACGGTGCCTGATCCAGCACACGCCCTTCGCCCGGTGCCAGGCTGCCGAGAATACGGTCCAGATCCTCCATCGATGCGAACTCGACGACGATCTTCCCCTTCTTCTGGCCGAGGTCGACCTTCACCCTGGTCTCGAAGCGGTCCGAGAGCCGGGTGGCGAGATCGGACAGAGCGGGTGACACCCGGCCGCCGGCCCGCGGCCCCCTGGCCTTCGCAGGGCTCGTGGGATTGGAGCCCATGAGCCGCACGATCTCCTCGACCGCCCGCACCGACAGCCCCTCGGCCACAATGCGATGAGCCAGCCGGTCCTGCTCCTCCGAGTCGTCCACGGAGAGCAGAGCCCGCGCATGACCGGCCGAAAGTACCCCGACCGCCACCCTCCGCTGCACCGGAGCCGACAGCTTCAGCAGACGCAGCGTGTTGGACACCTGCGGCCGGGAACGCCCGATCCGGTCGGCCAGCTCGTCGTGCGTGCACTCGAAGTCCTTGAGCAGCTGGTCGTACGCGGCTGCCTCCTCCACCGGGTTCAGCTGAGCCCGGTGAAGATTCTCCAGGAGCGCGTCCAGGAGCAGCTTCTCGTCTTCCGTGGCCCGGACGATAGCCGGGATCCGCTCCAGGCCCGCCTCACTGCAGGCCCTCCAGCGCCGCTCGCCCATGATGAGCTCGTAGCGCTCCGGCCCCACCTCCCGCACGACGACGGGCTGGAGGAGGCCCACCTCCTTGATGGAGGTCACCAACTCCGCGAGGGCGTCCTCGTCGAACACATCGCGAGGCTGGCGGGGGTTCGGAGTGATGTCGCCGATAGGAATCTCGGCGAAGTATGCCGCAGCAGGTTCCACCGAAGCATTGGCCGCTCCGGACCCCGACACCGGCGCGCTCGGCTCCGGCACGAGCGGAGCGCCCGTACGAGCGGCCACCTTTGCCGCGGCCACCCCCCGCTCTGCCGTCAGCACGGGATTCGCCCCCGCAGAGGTCGATCCCATCCCCATGGACGGCACCTGCTTCTCCTGCGGAGCGGCGGGGATCAAGGCACCCAGCCCACGCCCCAACCCTCTTCGACGCTCGCTCACTGAATCCCCTCCGAAGTGCTCTGCTGGCTGTTCCCCATGCCCGTCCGGGCATGCTGGGGCTCGTAGTGGATCCCGACACCCCGCAGGGCGATCTCACGCGCCGCCTCAAGGTACGAAAGCGACCCGCTGGAACCCGGGTCATAGGTCAACACGGTCTGCCCGTAGCTGGGCGCCTCCGAGATCCTCACCGATCGCGGAATGTTCGTCCGCAGCACCTCCTTGCCGAAGTGGCTGCGCACCTCCTCCGCGACCTGAGATGCGAGCCTGGTCCTGCCGTCGTACATGGTGAGCAGGATCGTCGAGACATGGAGATCGGGGTTGAGATGCCCCCGCACCAGGTCCACATTCCGCAGCAGCTGACCCAGCCCTTCCAGCGCGTAGTACTCGCACTGGATGGGGATCAGCACCTCGGCCCCGGCGACCAGGGCATTGACCGTCAGCAGACCGAGCGAAGGCGGGCAGTCGATGAGGATGTAGTCCAACGGCTGCTCATACGCCTGGATCGCCCGCTGCAGTCGACTCTCCCGCGCCACCAGCGACACCAGCTCGATCTCCGCACCGGCGAGATCGATGGTGGCGGGGGCGCAGAAGAGGCCTTCGACGTCCGGTACGGGCTGAACCACTTCGGAGAGCGGCCTGCTCTCCACCAGGACGTCATAGATGGAGGGGACTTCAGCATGGTGATCGATACCCAGAGCCGTAGAGGCATTCCCCTGCGGGTCGAGGTCGACCACCAGAACACGGGCGCCGTGAAGCGCGAGCGAAGCAGCAAGATTGACCGTCGTGGTCGTCTTGCCCACTCCGCCCTTCTGGTTGGCCACCACCATGACGCGCGTCCGGTCAGGACGGGGCAGGCCCTCGCCGGCGCGGCCAAGGGCCTCAACCGCCAGCTGGGCCGCGCGACCGATGGGTGTGTCGTCCATCGGCGGCGGTGTTTCACGTGAAACACCGTCCCCCGCCGATTCGGTTCGGGGACCGGGGACCGGATCGGTCATCGGTCCCGCGATGTTGGCGTCGGACCGCAAGGATTCACTCTCCTCGACTTCAGGCTCGCAATGAGCAGAGCCTGCCATGCTTTCGGGGTCGTGAACCAGCGAGGCCCGCTCTTCTGTGGATGAATCCACTTCTGTGGACAACCCCGTAGCCCTAACGGGCCTGCGATGCCGCGGCGCGGCAGCCGCGCGACCGCGGCTGATGATTCCATGCAGCAGAGAGCGACGTTTCACGTGAAACACGATGCCCCCGCAGCCTGGCTACGGGGGCACGACACTCCGTATGGGTACATACAGCTACGTACCGGACCCGCGACCGGCAGACGGCATGTACCGCACGCACCACTCGGTTCCACAGAGTGAAGCGGAGCGGATGGAGACGTCAGCGACGACGCCTCGTACGACTCGTCCTGGCGGCCTTGGCCCGCTTTGCGGCGAACCTCACACCGCCCGGGCTCTCGCCGACCACCACCCGCACCACGGTGGACATCGGGTCGACAACGCCTTCCCCGACGTGCAGGACCTCGGTCTCCACCACTCCGAGCTTGCCCAGGGCCGCACGTGCCCCGGCGATCTCCTCCTCGGCGGTGTCCCCCTTGAGGGCCAGCATCTCCCCGTACGGACGCAGCAGCGGAACGCCCCAGCCGGCCAGCCGGTCCAGCGGTGCCACGGCCCGAGCGGTCACCACATGCACCGGCTGGAGCGAGCCCAGAACCTCCTCGGCCCGACCACGCACCACCGTCACATGGTCCAGGCCCAGCAGCTCCACCACTTCCTGGAGGAAGTTCGTGCGCCGTAGCAGGGGCTCCAGCAGGGTGATCTTGAGGTCGGGGCGCACCAGCGCCAGCGGGATGCCGGGAAGACCGGCCCCCGAGCCCACATCGCAGACCGTGACGCCCTCGGGCACGACCTCGGAGAGCACCGCGCAGTTCAGCAGATGCCGCTCCCACAGCCGCGGCACCTCACGCGGGCCGATCAGCCCCCGCTTCACTCCGGCGTCCGCCAGCAGTTCCGCGTACCGGACAGCCTCCGGGAAGAACTCGCCGAAAACCGCCCGCGCCCCTTCGGGCGCCTGGGGAAGCTCTACTTCCGCCGTCACGGGAACCGTCCTTCCATACCGCACTACCGCACTGTGGGTGGCTGATCTATCAGGCTGACAAAGATCGGCCCCGCCTGCGAACAGACGGGGCCGACAGAACTAGGGTCCGGTCAGGCCGGGAGGACGACGACGAAGCGCTCCGGCTCCTCGCCCTCGGACTCGCTGCGCAGGCCGGCGGCCGCAACCGCGTCGTGCACGACCTTGCGCTCGAACGGCGTCATCGGGTCCAGCTTCACCGGCTCGCCGGTGCTCTTGACCTCATCCGCGGCCTTGGCACCCAGCTCGGCGAGCTCCGCCCGCTTCTTGGCCCGGAAGCCCGCGATGTCGAGCATCAGCCGGCTGCGGTCCCCGGTCTCCCGGTGAACGGCAAGCCGCGTCAGCTCCTGGAGCGCCTCCAGCACCTCACCGTCGCGGCCCACGAGCTTCTGCAGATCACGTGCCGAGTCGCTGATGATCGAGACCGCGGCCCGGTCCGCCTCGACATCCATGTCGATGTCGCCGTCGAGGTCGGCGATGTCGAGCAGACCCTCAAGGTAGTCCGCTGCGATCTCGCCCTCCTGCTCAAGGCGGGTCAAGGTGTCGCTGCCCTCAGCGGCCGTGGAGGTGGTGCCTTCCGTCACGGATGGACTCCTTCTTACTTCTTGGACGGGTGCTTGGGCCGCTGCGGACCCTTGCGCTGTCCGGACTTGGCTTGGCGTGAGGAGCCGGACGCGGACTTGCCCGCCGGCTTGGGCTTTTCGCCCTGTGCGGCATCCCGCTTCTGCAGGGAGGTCTTGGAACCCGACTCGCTGGAGTCGGCGTCCTTGCCCCCCGCCTGCGCGGTACCGGTCTGGCGCTGGGACTTGGTCTGACGCTTGGGCTGCTGACGCCGCTGTGCGGCTCCGCCCTCGGCCTCGGCGGCAGCAGTGTCGCTCTTGATCACAGTGCCGTCCTCCTGGGCGGCGAGGCCCAGCTTGGCCAGCCCCGTGATGAACTTCCGCTCGATGTCATTGCGGTCCGGGCCCTTGGACACGATCCGCTTGACGGTGTTGCGCCGGGTCTTGCCGCGGACCTCGCCGTGCGTGGTGACGCTCTTCAGCAGACGTCCGAGGTACTGGTCCTGCGCCTTGCTGCCCGGGGTCGGGTTCTGGTTGATCACGTACATCTGCTGACCCATGGTCCAGACGTTGGTGGTCAGCCAGTAGACGAGGACACCGACGGGGAAGTTGATGCCCATGACGGCGAAGATCACCGGGAAGATGTACATCAGCATCTTCTGCTGCTGCATGTACGGCGTCTTGACCGTCAGGTCGACGTTCTTCGTCATCAGCTGGCGCTGGGTGAAGAACTGCGACGCCGACATCATCACGATCATGATCGCGGTGACGACCCGGACGTCGGTCAGAGAGGCACCGAGCGCCTGGACCTTCTCCTCGCTGTCCATGAACTTGGCAGCGAGCGGAGCACCGAAGATGTGTGCCTGACGGGCGCTGTCGAGCAGCGACTGGTCGATGACGCCGATCTTCTTGTTCGAGGCGATGGCCGACAGCACGTGGTACAGGGCGAAGAAGAACGGCGACTGCGCCAGGATGGGAAGGCACGAGGAGAGCGGGTTGGTACCCGTCTCCTTGTACAGCTTCATCATCTCTTCGGACTGACGCTGCTTGTCGCTCTTGTAGCGCTCCTGGATAGCCTTCATCTTCGGCTGGAGCACCTGCATGTTGCGGGTCGACTTGATCTGCTTGACGAAAAGCGGGATCAGGCAGATCCGGATCAACACCACCAGCGACACGATGGACAGGCCCCAGGCCCAGCCGGTGTCAGGGCCGAAGATCGCCCCGTACATCTTGTGGAACTGGACGATGACCCATGAGACGGGCCAGGTGATGAAGCTGAACAGACTGGCAATCGTGTCCACTAATCAGGCTCCTTGAGCATTGGGCGAAGTCTCTGCGGCCTCGCTCGGGGATTCGGAGACCGATCCCCGGGCAGGCACATCAGCGGCGGAGTCCCCGCCCTTGCCACCGCGCATGGCATTACGCAGCAGTTCATGCCAGCGCGGACGTTTGCGTGGTGGAACATGGTCCACGCCGCCGGGTGACCACGGATTGCACCGAAGGATGCGCCAGGCTGTAAGCGCGGTTCCCTTGATCGCTCCGTGCCGGTCGATCGCCGTATATCCGTAGTGGGAACACGACGGGTAGTAACGGCAGACAGGCCCGAGAAGTGGGCTGATCGTCCACTGGTACAGCTTGATAAGAGCCAGCAGCGGGTACTTCATCGCGCGCCCCCTCCCAGCAGCCGCTGCAAAGCGGCGTCCAGGTCTCGGGCCAGCTGTTCATGGTCGGCGTCGCCCGCTCCGGGCAACGCTCGTACGACAACCAGGCTACCGGGGGGCAGCAGGGCAAGCCGTTCGCGGACCAGGTGGCGAAGCCTGCGCTTCACCGCTGTGCGCACAACCGCTCCACCCACTGCTTTGCTGACAACGAAACCCGCACGCGGCGGGGGAGCATTCTCCCCAGTCACGTGCGGGTCCGTTGCACCGCTGCGTAGATGAACGACGAGTAGCGGGCGGCCGGCCCGGCGTCCTCGGCGTACTGCGGTCGCGAAGTCCTCGCGCCGCCTCAGCCGATTCTCGGTAGGCAGCACGTCATGACCTGTAAGCGATCAGGCGGACAGGTTGGCGCGACCCTTGCCACGGCGGGACGCGAGGATCGCGCGGCCGGCACGGGTGCGCATACGCAGCCGGAAGCCGTGGGTCTTCGCGCGGCGGCGGTTGTTCGGCTGGAAGGTGCGCTTGCTCACTAGGGGGCTCCAGAAATGACTCGTGTGTTGGCGGGACATCGCCTGGCTGTCACCGTGCGCCCACGAGAGACTCGCGTAAACGCTCTAGTGCACCGCTTCACAATCACAGATCGTGATCTTTGCCCATCGGAGGCAGGCGGCAGCAGCCATCGACAACTCGACCTGGTCACGGTACGCGCGGCTACGCCATCCGGTCAAACCGGCTCCACAGCACCCCCCGCTGTGCACAGGCTGTGGACAACAACTTGAACCACGCGGGTCGCCCTGACTACCGTGGCTGAGCTCCGGTTCTTTTCTTACTGCCTGCCGGTCCTCACCCGTCCCGACCCATCCCGTCCCGAGAACCACACATTCGTGGGACCAGCGAGAGAGCGTGCCCTGTGGCTGACGTACCTGCCGATCTTGCCGCAGTGTGGCCGCGAGTGCTGGAGCAACTCCTCGGGGAGGGCCAGCAGGGGATCGAGCCGAAGGACAAGCAGTGGATCGAGCGCTGCCAGCCGCTCGCCCTGGTCGCCGACACGGCGCTGCTCGCGGTGCCCAATGAATGGGGCAAGCGCGTCCTGGAGGGCCGGCTCGCGCCGCTCATCAGCGAGACGCTGAGCCGCGAATGCGGCCGCCCGATCCGCATCGCGATCACCGTCGACGACTCCGCGGGCGAGCCGCCGAGCCCGCCCGCGCCGCCGATGCACCAGTCCCAGCAGCCTCAGCAGCACCGCTACCAGGGACCGCAGCACGACGAACGGCAGCACAACGACGCGTACGACGGGTACGGACACCGGCCCTCCGACGACGGCATGCCGACCGCCCGGCCGGCCTACCCCGACTACCAGCAGCAGCGTCCCGAACCCGGCGCGTGGCCGCGCACCCAGGAGGACCTCTCCTGGCAGCAGCCCCGGCTCGGCGGGTTCCAGGACCGCGAGGCTCCCGCGGAGCAGTGGCGCGAGCCGTACGCCGGCGGCCGCCAGCAGCCGCAGCACGACTATCGGCCGCAGCCGCCCGAGCGCCAGGGTTACGAGCAGCAGCGCCCCGAGCACCACGACATGCAGGAGCCCCAGCACCAGCACCAGCCGCAGCACCGGCAGGGCGGCGCCGGTACCCATCGGCCCGGCGGCGCCACCGGGCCGATGGGTTCGCAGCCCACTCCCACGCCAGGCCCCGGCGAGCCGGCGGCCCGGCTGAATCCGAAGTACCTCTTCGACACGTTCGTCATCGGCGCCTCCAACCGGTTCGCGCACGCGGCTGCGGTCGCGGTCGCCGAAGCCCCCGCCAAGGCGTACAACCCGCTCTTCATCTACGGGGAGTCCGGGCTCGGCAAGACCCACCTGCTGCACGCCATCGGGCACTACGCCCGCAGCCTCTACCCGGGCACCCGGGTGCGGTACGTGAGCTCCGAGGAGTTCACCAACGAGTTCATCAACTCGATCCGCGACGGCAAGGGCGACACCTTCCGCAAGCGCTACCGCGACGTGGACATCCTGCTCGTCGACGACATCCAGTTCCTGGCGAGCAAGGAGTCGACGCAGGAGGAGTTCTTCCACACCTTCAATACGCTCCACAACGCGAACAAGCAGATCGTGCTGTCCTCCGACCGGCCGCCCAAGCAGCTGGTGACCCTGGAGGACCGGTTGCGGAACCGTTTCGAGTGGGGGCTGACCACCGATGTGCAGCCGCCGGAGCTGGAGACGCGGATCGCGATCCTCCGCAAGAAGGCGGTGCAGGAGCAGCTCAACGCCCCGCCGGAGGTACTGGAGTTCATCGCCTCCCGCATCTCCCGGAACATCAGGGAGCTGGAGGGGGCGCTGATCCGGGTCACGGCCTTCGCCAGCCTCAACCGGCAGCCGGTGGACCTCGGACTGACCGAGCACGTGTTGAAGGACCTGATCCCGGGCGGCGAGGACTCGGCCCCGGAGATCACGGCGACGGCCATCATGGCCTCGACCGCGGACTACTTCGGGCTCACGGTGGACGATCTCTGCGGAACCTCGCGCAGCCGGGTGCTGGTGACGGCCCGCCAGATCGCCATGTATCTCTGCCGGGAGCTCACCGATCTCTCGCTGCCCAAGATCGGTGCGCAGTTCGGCGGCCGCGACCATACGACGGTGATGCACGCGGACCGGAAGATCCGCGCGCTGATGGCGGAGCGGCGCTCCATCTACAACCAGGTCACCGAGCTCACCAACCGCATCAAGAACGGCTGACGCACCGACGCCGGCGGACGCGCCACACGCGCCGACAGGGCGCCCGAGCAACCTCAACAGGGTTTCTCGGGCGCCCTTTTCGTTCCCCGGAGGACGCCCGGAAGCGGTCTTGAGCGGGCTCGGGAACGGTCCCGAGTCGGCTCAGGAGGGGTCCGGGGCGGGTCCTGAGCCGGGCCCGAGCCGCTCCTGCACCGGGCCCGACCGATTCCTGAGCGGGTCCTGAGCCGGCCCCGTGCCCGTCCTGAGACCGTCTGAACGCTCCCTGAACGGCTGCTGAATGCTCCCTCGGAGCCGTCCACGGCCGACCCAGGCCTCACCCCGAGGGCCGTCCCGGACCCGCTGCCGCCGTTCCGGCGCCGCCGCGCTGTTCGAATACCTGCCGCTGACCGCCTGTTCTCCACAGATCTGGGGAGTTTTCTCCCTCCACAGCCTGGGGATCCGGAAGTTGTCCATATTGCTTCCACAGGGGCGACTGCCGATACTCCATCAGGCCAGGTCAAGGGGTTGGGGATTTGTGGTCAACAATGATCCACAGCCTGTGGACAAAATATTCGTCCACAGGGCGTGGATGAAGTTGTCCACTGGAGACCCACAGGCCGAGCCGTCTTGTCCCCAGCTTCACGCCGCTTCTCCACACCTCTGTCCACTGTTCGGCAACGCGGCACCGCCTTTCACCGCGCCGAGTGAAAGGCGTCACACCAAGAGGGTCGGTTGGGCTGTGGGGAACCTGGGTAAAGCTGGGGACAGCCCTGGGGAGAAACCCCCCTGTCCTGTGCATCGGGTGTGCAGAACTTTCCTGTGTCCACAGAAGCGCCGTGTTGTCCACCGGTGCCGCCCACAGGTGCAGTGGATAAAAAACAGGACCTGACCTGCGGAAACGACGTTATCCACGGTTTCCACAGGCCCTACTACTACTGCCACATAGAGTTAGCCCGGAATCCGCTTCGAAGTGGGGCCTGTGCACAACTCGGCGCCGGAGCTCTCCGAACCTCTTGTCGCGACTTGACCCCGAGCAGCACCGAGTGTCGGTGCCGTACGTCAGACTGGTCCCCGGCGTCCTCGCTGCTTCGGCGGCAAAGGACGCGATCAGACGACGAAGGCCAGCAGGGCGAGCGAGCAACAGCAGGAGGCGGTTCCGGTGAAGATCCGGGTGGAGCGCGATGTACTCGCGGAGGCTGTGGCCTGGGTGGCCCGTAGCCTCCCGGCCCGTCCGCCGGCGCCCGTTCTTGCGGGCCTTCTGCTGAAGGCTGAGGACGGCGCCCTCAGCTTCTCCAGCTTCGACTACGAGGTCTCGGCCCGGGTCTCGGTGGACGCCGAGGTCGAAGAGGACGGCACGGTGCTGGTCTCCGGCCGGCTCCTCGCCGACATCTGCCGCGCCCTCCCCAACCGCCCGGTGGAGATTTCCACAGACGGTGTACGGGCGACCGTGGTCTGCGGCTCCTCGCGATTCACACTCCACACCCTTCCTGTGGAGGAGTACCCGGCACTCCCCGAGATGCCGACCGCGACCGGCACGGTGCCCGGCGAGGTCTTCGCCTCGGCCGCTGCCCAGGTCGCCATCGCCGCGGGCCGCGACGACACGCTGCCGGTGCTGACCGGTGTGCGGATCGAGATCGAGGGCGACACCGTCACCCTGGCCTCGACCGACCGCTACCGCTTCGCGGTCCGCGAGTTCCTCTGGAAGCCGGAGAACCCGGACGCCTCCGCGGTCGCCCTGGTGCCCGCCAAGACGCTGCTGGACACCGCCAAGGCCCTGACCAGCGGTGACACGGTCACCCTGGCGCTGTCCGGCTCAGGTGCCGGTGAGGGTCTGATCGGTTTCGAGGGCGCGGGCCGGCGTACGACCACGCGGCTGCTCGAAGGCGATCTGCCGAAGTACCGCACGCTCTTCCCCACCGAGTTCAACTCGGTCGCGGTCATCGAGACGGCGCCGTTCGTCGAGGCCGTCAAGCGCGTGGCCCTCGTCGCCGAGCGGAACACCCCGGTGCGGCTCAGCTTCGAGCAGGGCGTGCTGATCCTGGAAGCCGGTTCCAGCGACGACGCACAGGCTGTGGAGCGGGTCGACGCGGTGCTGGAGGGCGACGACATCTCGATCGCCTTCAACCCGACCTTCCTGCTGGACGGGCTGAGCGCGATCGACTCCCCGGTCGCCCAGCTCTCGTTCACGACGTCCACCAAGCCCGCGCTGCTCAGCGGCCGCCCGGCCGTGGACGCCGAGGCGGACGACGCGTACAAGTACCTGATCATGCCGGTCCGCCTCTCCGGCTGACCCGCTCCTTTGGCCGGTCCCGCCGATCGGCCGATCCGGTCATCGGTCCTGTCACGGCGGTTCCCGACGGGCACGCTCGGCGCCGAGCATGCCCGTCGGTCCGTCCCCGGCCGGGCGTAGGCTCGTCCTCGGGTACGAATCGGCACAACGCTTAAGGAATCTCTGATGGAGCTCGGTCTCGTCGGCCTCGGCAAGATGGGCGGCAACATGCGCGAGCGCATCCGCCGCGCAGGCCACACCGTCATCGGTTACGACCGCAACCCGGACGTCTCCGATGTCCACAGCCTCGAAGAGCTTGTGGGCAAGCTGAAGGGGCCCCGGGTCGTCTGGGTGATGGTTCCGGCCGGCGCGCCGACCCAGGCCACCATCGACGAGCTCGCCGGTCTCCTCTCCCCCGGCGACATCGTCGTGGACGGCGGCAACTCCCGCTGGACCGACGACGAGAAGCACGCGGTCGAGCTGGGCATCAAGGGCATCGGCTTCGTCGACTGCGGCGTCTCCGGCGGCGTCTGGGGCCTGGAGAACGGCTACGCGCTGATGTACGGCGGCGACGCCGAGAACGTGGCGAAGGTCCAGCCGGTCTTCGACGCGCTGAAGCCCGAGGGCGACTTCGGTTCCGTCCACGCGGGCAAGGTCGGCGCCGGCCACTTCGCGAAGATGGTCCACAACGGCATCGAGTACGCCATGATGCAGGCCTACGCCGAGGGCTGGGAGCTCCTGGAGAAGGTCGACTCCGTCACCGATGTGCGCGAGGTCTTCCGCTCCTGGCAGGAGGGCACGGTCATCCGTTCCTGGCTGCTCGACCTGGCGGTCAACGCGCTGGACGACGACGAGCACCTCGACAAGCTGCGCGGCTTCGCCGCCGACTCCGGCGAGGGCCGGTGGACGGTGGAGGCCGCGATCGACAACGCGGTGCCGCTGCCCGCGATCACCGCGTCGCTCTTCGCGCGTTTCGCCTCGCGCCAGGAGGACTCCCCGCAGATGAAGATGATCGCCGCGCTGCGCAACCAGTTCGGTGGCCACGCGGTCGAGAACAAGAAGTAACGCAACGGGAAGCGGGCCGGGCCACGGCGGCCGGTCCGCGCCACGAAGCACGGAGCAGGAAGCCGGGAAGGTCGGCGTACACCCATGCATGTCACGCATCTCTCGCTGGCCGACTTCCGCTCGTACGCCCGGGTCGAGGTACCTCTCGAACCGGGCGTCACCGCTTTCGTGGGAGCCAACGGCCAGGGCAAGACGAATCTGGTCGAGGCGGTCGGCTATCTCGCGACGCTCGGCAGCCACCGGGTCTCCTCCGACGCGCCACTGGTGCGGATGGGCGCCGACCGGGCCGTGATCCGTGCCGCCGTGACACAGGGGGAGCGTTCGCAGCTGATCGAGCTGGAACTCAATCCCGGTAAGGCCAACCGGGCCCGTATCAATAGATCGTCGCAGGTCAGACCACGTGACGTGCTGGGGATAGTACGTACGGTGCTGTTCGCGCCGGAGGACCTGGCGCTGGTCAAGGGCGACCCCGGGGAGCGCCGGCGCTTCCTCGACGAGCTGATCACGGCCCGTTCGCCGCGGATGGCCGGGGTGCGCTCGGACTACGAGCGGGTGCTGAAGCAGCGCAACACCCTGCTGAAGTCGGCGGCGATGGCGCGCCGGCACGGCGGCCGGTCGATGGACCTGTCCACGCTCGACGTCTGGGACCAGCACCTGGGCCGGGTGGGCGCGGAGCTGCTGGCGCAGCGGCTGGATCTGATCGCCACCCTTCAGCCGCTGGCGGACAAGGCGTACGCGGATGTCGCGCCGGGTGGCGGCCCGCTGGCGCTGGAGTACCGCAGCTCGGTCGGGGCGGGCGTGGAGTCCGCGCGTACCCGTGAGGAGCTGTACGAGCAGCTGATCGCCGCCCTGGCGGAGGTCCGCAAGCAGGAGATCGAGCGGGGCGTGACGCTGGTCGGGCCGCACCGCGACGATCTGCTGCTGGGGCTGCGGGGCATGCCGGCCAAGGGGTACGCGAGCCATGGCGAGTCCTGGTCGTACGCGCTGGCGCTGCGGCTGGCCTCGTACGACCTGCTGCGCAGCGAGGGCAACGAGCCGGTGCTGGTGCTGGACGACGTCTTCGCGGAGCTGGACGCCCGGCGCCGGGAGCGGCTGGCGGAGCTGGTGGCCCCGGGCGAACAGGTGCTCGTGACGGCCGCGGTGGACGACGACGTTCCGGGGGTGCTGGCGGGAACCCGGTTCGCGGTGTCCGCGGGTGAGGTGGAGCGGCTGTGAGCGGCCGGGGCGACGGAGCCGGGGAGCCGGGGCAGGAGCGTGCCGGCGGTGGCAGGGCGCCGGAGCCCTCGGGCGTCGATCTGGCGCGGGTCGCCCTGCGCGCGGCGAAGGAGCAGGCGCGGGCGCGCGGCGCCGCCGCACAGCAGAAGAAGCAGGCCCGGCGGGGCGGCGGGCTGCGGTCGGGCGCGCGGGCCGACGGGCGCGACCCGCAGCCGCTGGGCTCCGCGATCAACCGGCTGATCACCGAGCGCGGCTGGGAGACCCCGGCGGCGGTGGGTGGGGTCATGGGGCGCTGGCCGCAGATCGTGGGTGAAGATCTGGCCAAACATTGTGTGCCTTTGAAGTACGACGAGGACCCGGACGAGCGGGTGCTGACGGTGCAGTGCGACTCGACGGCATGGGCGACGCAGCTGCGGCTGCTGGCGCCCCAGCTGGTGGCCCGGCTGAACGCGGATCTGGGACAGGGCACGGTCCGGATGATCAAGGTGCTGGGGCCCGGCGGCCCGCAGCGCAGGTTCGGTCCGCTGCGCGCACCCGGGAGCACCGGCCCCGGCGACACATACGGCTGACCTGCGCTTTTCTCCTGGCCGACCGGCATCCGGGCTGTTCCCGGGCATTGCACGGTCCCCCTTCCCGGCTCTGCCGCGGCTCCGTGCCGACCGCCCGGGGCTCCTGTCCGCCGGGTCCGTCTTGTGCGGGTCTGTGGTGGTTGCGGCCACGCGGTGAGAGTGGGGCGTCCCTCACGGTAGCGGGAGGTTGACAGGCCGAAGCGCTCAAGGCCCGCGTGAGCCTCCTGGGGGCCCTCCCTGAATATGGGGAGTCGTCAGCCGCTCATTCAGGGCGGCACATGCGTACTCAGGTACCGGCAAACCCCCATTCATGTCGGCGCTACCGGTAGACTGGTGAACAATCCCGCGTCCTTGCGGGAGTCGTCGATACAAGCCGAACGACGCAGCCGCTCCCGTTTGCCCGGAGAACGGCCTGTGCTGTGCCAGAAAGGGCGCTTCGTGGCCGATTCCGGCAACCCCAACGAGAACATTCCGTCCACACCCGGTGAGAGCGCCGAGGCTTTCGCCGCGGTCGAGTCCGCCGGCGCGGGCGAGGTCACGGCCTCGTACGACGCCAGCGCGATCACCGTCCTGGAGGGTCTGGACGCGGTCCGCAAGCGGCCTGGCATGTACATCGGTTCCACCGGTGAGCGCGGCCTCCACCACCTCGTGTACGAGGTCGTCGACAACTCGGTCGACGAGGCGCTGGCCGGGCACGCGGACACGATCGACGTCACGGTCCTCGCCGACGGCGGGGTCCGCGTGATCGACAACGGCCGAGGCATCCCGGTCGGCATCGTGCCGTCGGAGAAGAAGCCCGCGGTCGAGGTCGTGCTGACGGTGCTGCACGCCGGCGGCAAGTTCGGCGGCGGCGGCTACGCCGTCTCCGGCGGTCTGCACGGTGTCGGTGTCTCCGTGGTCAACGCGCTGTCGTCGCGGGTCTCGGTCGAGGTCCGGACGGACGGATACCGCTGGACCCAGGACTACAAGCTCGGTGTGCCCACGGCGCCGCTGGCCCGCAACGAGGCCACCGAGGAGACGGGCACGTCCGTCACCTTCTGGGCCGACGGGGACATCTTCGAGACGACCGAGTACTCCTTCGAGACCCTGTCGCGCCGCTTCCAGGAGATGGCGTTCCTCAACAAGGGCCTGACGATCAGGCTCACCGACGAGCGCGAGTCGGCGAAGGCGACGCTGGGCGCGGACGTCGCCGAGGTGGCCGAGGCCGGCGAGGCGGAGCAGGCCCGCACGGTCACGTACCACTACGAGGGCGGCATCGTCGACTTCGTGAAGTACCTGAACTCCCGCAAGGGCGATGTCATCCACCAGTCGGTGATCGACATCGAGGCCGAGGACAAGGAGCGTCTCCTCTCGGCCGAGATCGCCATGCAGTGGAACACCCAGTACAGCGAGGGCGTCTACTCCTTCGCGAACACGATCCACACGCATGAGGGCGGTACCCACGAGGAGGGCTTCCGCGCCGCGCTGACCACGCTGGTCAACAAGTACGCGCGCGAGAAGAAGCTGCTGCGCGAGAAGGACGACAACCTCACGGGTGACGACATCCGCGAGGGTCTGACGGCGATCATCTCGGTGAAGCTGGGCGAGCCGCAGTTCGAGGGCCAGACGAAGACCAAGCTGGGCAACACGGAGGCCAAGACCTTCGTCCAGAAGGTCGTTCACGAGCAGCTCACGGACTGGTTCGACCGCAATCCCAACGAGGCGGCCGACATCATCCGCAAGGGCATCGCGGCGGCCACGGCCCGCGTCGCGGCCCGCAAGGCGCGCGATCTGACCCGCCGCAAGGGGCTCCTGGAGAGCGCCTCGCTGCCGGGCAAGCTGAGCGACTGCCAGTCCAACGACCCGACGAAGTGCGAGATCTTCATCGTCGAGGGTGACTCCGCCGGTGGTTCGGCGAAGTCCGGCCGCAATCCGATGTACCAGGCGATCCTGCCGATCCGCGGCAAGATCCTGAACGTCGAGAAGGCCCGGGTCGACAAGATCCTGCAGAACACCGAGGTCCAGGCGCTGATCTCGGCCTTCGGTACCGGGGTCCACGAGGACTTCGACATCGAGAAGCTGCGCTATCACAAGATCATTTTGATGGCGGACGCCGACGTCGACGGTCAGCACATCAACACCCTGCTGCTGACGTTCCTCTTCCGCTTCATGCGTCCGCTGGTCGAGGCCGGCCACGTGTACCTGTCCCGCCCGCCGCTCTACAAGATCAAGTGGGGCCGCGACGACTTTGAGTACGCGTACTCGGACCGGGAGCGCGACGCCCTGGTCGAGCTGGGCAAGCAGAACGGCAAGCGGATCAAGGAAGACTCGATCCAGCGCTTCAAGGGTCTCGGCGAGATGAACGCCGAGGAGCTGCGCGTCACCACCATGGACGTCGACCACCGGGTTCTCGGCCAGGTCACGCTGGACGACGCGGCGCAGGCCGACGACCTCTTCTCGGTGCTGATGGGCGAGGACGTCGAGGCGCGGCGCTCGTTCATCCAGCGCAACGCCAAGGACGTCCGCTTCCTCGACATCTGAGTCGGCCGGACCAGCAAGCCGCCGCCCGAAAGGACTTTGACCAGCAATGGCCGACGAGAACACCCCTGTGACACCCGAAGAGGAGCCCGCCGCCGCGGTGGGCATGCGTGTCGAGCCCGTGGGGCTCGAAACGGAGATGCAGCGCTCGTACCTCGACTACGCGATGTCCGTCATCGTCTCGCGTGCGCTGCCGGACGTACGGGACGGCCTCAAGCCCGTCCACCGCCGGGTGCTGTACGCGATGTACGACGGCGGCTACCGGCCCGAGAAGGGCTTCTACAAGTGCGCCCGTGTCGTCGGTGACGTCATGGGTACGTACCACCCGCACGGTGACTCGTCGATCTACGACGCCCTGGTGCGTCTGGCGCAGCCGTGGTCGATGCGCATGCCGCTGGTGGACTCCAACGGCAACTTCGGTTCCCCGGGCAACGACCCGGCCGCCGCCATGCGGTACACCGAGTGCAAGATGATGCCGCTGTCCATGGAGATGGTCCGGGACATCGACGAGGAGACCGTCGACTTCCAGGACAACTACGACGGCCGCAACCAGGAGCCGACGGTCCTGCCGGCGCGGTTCCCGAACCTGCTGGTCAACGGTTCGGCGGGGATCGCGGTCGGCATGGCGACCAACATCCCGCCGCACAACCTGCGCGAGGTCGCGGCCGGTGCGCAGTGGTACCTGGAGCACCCGGAGGCCTCGCAGGAGGAGCTCCTGGAGGCGCTGATCGAGCGGATCAAGGGCCCGGACTTCCCGACCGGCGCGCTCGTCGTGGGCCGCAAGGGCATCGAGGAGGCGTACCGCACCGGCCGTGGCTCGATCACGATGCGCGCGGTCGTCGCGGTCGAGGAGATCCAGAACCGGCAGTGCCTGGTCGTCACGGAGCTTCCGTACCAGACCAACCCCGACAACCTCGCGCAGAAGATCGCCGACCTGGTGAAGGACGGCAAGGTCGGCGGGATCGCGGACGTCCGTGACGAGACGTCGTCGCGTACCGGGCAGCGGCTGGTCGTCGTGCTGAAGCGGGACGCGGTCGCCAAGGTCGTGCTGAACAACCTGTACAAGCACACCGACCTGCAGTCGAACTTCGGCGCCAACATGCTGGCGCTGGTCGACGGGGTGCCGCGCACGCTGTCGATCGACGCGTTCATCCGCCACTGGGTGACGCACCAGATCGAGGTCATCGTCCGGCGTACGAAGTTCCGGCTGCGCAAGGCGGAGGAGCGGGCGCACATCCTGCGCGGTCTGCTCAAGGCGCTGGACGCGATCGACGAGGTCATCGCGCTCATCCGGCGCAGCCAGACGGTCGAGGTGGCGCGCGAGGGCCTGATGGGCCTGCTGGAGATCGACGAGATCCAGGCGAACGCCATCCTGGAGATGCAGCTGCGCCGGCTGGCCGCGCTGGAGCACCAGAAGATCACCGCCGAGCACGACGAGCTCCAGGCGAAGATCAACGAGTACAACGCGATCCTGGTGTCGCCCGAGCGGCAGCGGAAGATCGTCAGCGAGGAGCTGGCGGCGATCGTCGAGAAGTTCGGCGACGACCGGCGCTCCAAGCTGGTGCCCTTCGACGGTGACATGTCCATCGAGGACCTGATCGCCGAGGAGGACATCGTCGTCACGATCTCGCGCGGCGGCTATGTGAAGCGCACCAAGACGGACGACTACCGCTCGCAGAAGCGCGGCGGCAAGGGCGTGCGCGGCACGAAGCTCAAGGAAGACGACATCGTCGACCACTTCTTCGTGTCGACGACGCACCACTGGCTGCTGTTCTTCACGAACAAGGGCCGGGTGTACCGGGCGAAGGCGTACGAGCTCCCGGACGCCGGCCGCGACGCCCGCGGTCAGCACGTCGCCAACCTGCTGGCCTTCCAGCCGGACGAGCAGATCGCGCAGATCCTGGCGATCCGCGACTACGAGGCCGCGCCCTATCTGATCCTGGCCACGAAGGGCGGTCTGGTGAAGAAGACCGCGCTGAAGGACTACGACTCGCCGCGTTCCGGTGGCGTCATCGCGATCAACCTCCGCGAGATGCCGGACGGTGACGAGGGCACCGCCGACGAGCTGATCGGTGCGGAGCTGGTTTCGGCCGAGGACGACCTGCTGCTCATCAGCAAGAAGGCCCAGTCGATCAGGTTCACCGCGACGGACGACGCGCTGCGCCCGATGGGCCGTGCGACCTCGGGTGTCAAGGGCATGAGTTTCCGCGAGGGCGACGAACTGCTCTCGATGAATGTTGTCCGGCCGGGTACGTTCGTGTTCACTGCCACCGACGGTGGTTACGCGAAGCGGACCCCCGTCGACGAATACCGGGTTCAGGGCCGTGGCGGTCTGGGCATCAAGGCTGCCAAGATCGTCGAGGACCGGGGCTCGCTGGTCGGCGCGCTGGTGGTCGAGGAGACGGACGAGATTCTCGCCATCACGCTCGGCGGTGGTGTGATTCGCACGCGAGTCAATGAAGTCAGGGAGACGGGCCGTGACACCATGGGCGTCCAACTGATCAATCTGGGCAAGCGCGATGCCGTCGTCGGTATTGCCCGTAACGCCGAAGCCGGTCGTGAGGCCGAAGAAGTCGAGGGGTCCGAGGACTCCGAGGCCGCTGTGGCGGAGGGTGTCGAGAGCACGGTCGAGGGCAATGTCGAAGGCACGTCGCCTTCGGCAGGGGAGCACGAGGAGTAGAGCGTGAGTGGAGCCACGGGCGCCGGTTCGGCCGCTTCCGGAGCTGGAGCGAACGGTGCCCGTGGCCCTGCCACGGACTCCCAAGGGGGCATTGTGACGGATACCCGGGGGCCTCAGCCCCAGTACGAGGGCTACGCGACCGGGCCGTTGCCGGGTGAGCGGGAGCCCGCGCCGGGGCAGGCGAGCGGGCCGTACCACCCGCCGCAGGCATACCCCTCGCCCGCGGGCGGGACCCAGGGCGGCCGGCCGCAGGGCACCCAGGGCGGTGCGCAGGGCGTCGGCGCCGCGCAGGCGGCCCGGCGGCCGCGGACGGGGGCGCGGACGACCCCGCGTACCCGCAAGGCGCGGCTGCGGGTGGCCAAGGCCGATCCGTGGTCGGTGATGAAGGTCAGCTTCCTGCTCTCCATCGCGCTCGGCATCTGCACGGTGGTGGCGTCGGCCGTGCTGTGGATGGTGATGGACGCCATGGGCGTCTTCGAGACCGTGGGCGGCACGATCAGCGAGGCCACCGGCTCGAACGAGGGCAACGGCTTCGATCTCCAGTCGTTCCTGTCGCTGCCGAGGGTCCTCATCTTCACCTCGGTCATCGCGGTGATCGACGTCGTCCTGGCGACCGCCCTGGCGACGCTGGGCTCCTTCATCTACAACTTGTCGGCGGGTTTCGTGGGCGGTGTCGAGCTCACGCTGGCCGAGGACGAGTAGGGCGCCGGGTATCGATTTTGGGACTGGCCCCGACGTGCGCTAATCTTCAGAAGTCAGCGCAGCAGCGCGGCGGGGCTATAGCTCAGTTGGTTAGAGCGCATCCCTGATAAGGATGAGGCCACAGGTTCAAATCCTGTTAGCCCCACCAGCACGAAGGCCCCTCACCGGAAACGGTGGGGGGCCTTCGGCATTGCGGCGGGAATTACGGCTGACGGCCATGACCGGCGTAAGCAGGTTGGCCGCATGTCCTCCGTACTTGTGGTCGGTTACGACCCGCAGGCACTGCCCGGTACTGACGCGGAGACCGTGCGCGCGGCTCTCGACGGGGCGCTGAAGGGGTTCGCGGAGATCGGCGTCGAAGCGGCCATGACGCCGGTCGTGTCCGACGGGTCCGCCGAACCCGCGCTCGTCGCGTCGCTGGCCGAGCGTCCGTGGGACGTGGTGGTCGTCGGGGGCGGGATCCGCGAGACCGAGCAACTGCTCCCGCTCTTCGAGCAGATCGTGAATCTGATCCACCGCCATGCGCCGCAGGCCGCCATCGCGTTCAACACCGGTGCCACCGACACCGTCGAGGCGGCGCAGTGCCGGCTCGGGTGGCCGAGAAGGCCGCTGAGGGCACGGAGAAGCCCCCGTCCGGTGTGAACCGGCCCGGGGGCTCAGCAGGTCAGTGGAGCGGCTCTCAGGGTGGCAGCAGGGACGCGTCCCCCGCCGGGGCGCCGTGGCTGGTGCGGGCGGCGTTCCTGATGTCCGTGGTGTCCGTGGCGTCCACGGACAGATGGCGGGTGGCGGGCGAGGAGCCGTGTGCCTCGGCGCGGATGCGCTGCTTCATCGTGGGTGGCAGTGCCCGGTCGCGCGGAAGGGTCCATCGCACCGACGGGGTGGTCGCGGTTGCCGCGGTCGCTCCCGTGTGCTCCTGGTTCGTGGTGGTCGGCTCCGTGGCGCTCTGCTCCGTGGCCGCCGCCGGGGTGCTCATGAATCCCAGCGCGGTGAGCAGAGCGAAAAGGGCGGTGACGAAGGCGGTCCAGATGCTCTTGGGCTTGAAGGTGCTCATGGCCCCTCGCTTTCGGGTGGTCCGGTTTGCTTACCTTTCTGATGATGTGGATGTGGCTCCCGATTTCATGGACCGACGCCACCGATCCGCCGATCTTCGGATGAACACCACTCGTATGGTTCAACCGGAGTCGACGGACTCCTACGGGGTCGCGTACCGGGGTCCGTTCCGTCGGCCGGAGCGCTCCTCGCAGGAGCGCTCTTCCCCGGGCGCCAGTTGGGTCGCGGGCAGGTCACCGGTTGATATCGGCCGGTGTGTATAGTCGGGCGGCAGAAGTCCCCTACGTCAAGGAAAGACGAGGTCGCGCGGTGAAGAAGCTTCTCCTGGTCGCACTGGCCGCCATCGGCGGGCTCCTCGTGTACCGCCAGATCCAGGCGGATCGCGCCGAGCAGGATCTGTGGACGGAGGCGACTGACTCCGTGCCCGCAGGTTCGGGTGTGTGAGACAGAACAGCCTGATTGCGGGCCCCGGTCGCTGAGCGGCCGGGGCTTCGTGCTGTTGCGGGACCGTGACACCTGTGCTCTTGAGTTCACCCGAGCAAATCAATACGTTGCGTAAGCAAAATTGCCGGGTGGGTCGAGGGGGCACGGGTGAAGGCACGGGACCGGTTTCGCAGCGCAGTCGCGGGGGCGTGGATCGGTGGGGCGCTGCTCGCCCTGATCGCGGGCGGGCCGCCGGCTGTGGCGGCACCCCCGGGCGGTGCGGCCGCCGGACCGGAGCCGTCCGGGGCCGGCCGGAACGGCGGCCTGGTCATGGTCCTCGACTCGTCCGGCTCCATGGCGGACGACGACGGCACCGGGCGCTCCCGCATGGAGAGCGCCCGTAGGGCCGTCGGGACCGTCGTCGACGGTCTTCCCGACGGCTACCCGACCGGGCTGCGGGTGTACGGAGCCGACCGCACCCGGGGCTGCGCGGACACCCGGCTGGTACGGCCGGTGCGCGGACTCGACCGGGCGGCCCTGAAGCGGGCCGTGGCGGCCGTACGGCCCCGGGGCGACACCCCCATCGGTCCGTCGCTGCGGAAGGCCGCCGAGGACCTTCCGAGGCCCTCGGCAGGTGCCGTCGGTACGCGCACGATCCTGCTGGTCTCCGACGGTGAGGACAACTGCGGAGCGCCGGGCCCCTGCGAGGTCGCCGAGCGGCTCGGCAAGGAGGTCACCGGGCTGCGGATCGACACGGTGGGCTTCCAGGTGAGGGGCGCGGCCCGCGAGCAGCTCGAATGCATCGCTGCGGCGGGCGGCGGCCGCTACTACGACGCACCGGACGCCGATTCGCTGGCCCGGCAGCTCCAGCGGGCCTCACAACTCTCCGCGGACGGCTACCGGTTGCGGGGCGAGCGGGTCACGGGCACGGCGACGGCCGCGGGGGCGCCCGTGCTCGTACCGGGGCAGTACCTCGACACCATCGGACCGGGCGAGAAGCGGTACTACGCGGTGGACCTGGACGACGTCTCGACGGCGGACTTCTCGGTCACGGCGGTGCCGCAGGCCGGGGCGGCCGTCGACACCTTCGACGCGATGCGTACCAGCATCGCGTACGGCACCGACAATTCCTGCGGTACGGAGACCGCGCGTTTTCTCCAGAAGGAAGGGGCGACCCCGCTGACCTCGGCGGTCGCCCGTGTCCCCTCGGCGCGCGGCACGGGCCCCTGCGACCGGGCGGGGCGGTACCGGCTGGTGGTCGAGCGGGAGAGCAAGAAGGGTTCCGACGCCGCGCGTTGGCCGCTCGAACTCGTCCACGGGGTGGAGCGGCCCCTGAAGAAGGGCGTCGTGCCCGCCCAGTCGCAGCCGGAGTACGGCAAGGGCGGCGAGGACGCCGTGCTGCCCTCCGGCGATCCGCGCGACGTGCGGGGCGGCACCGGCTTCAACGACGCCGAGGAGATCGGCCGGGGCGTGTGGCGCGACCGGATCCTCCCGGCGCAGACCCTCTGGTACAAGGTCCCGGTCGGCTGGGGCCGGCAGGTGCGCTACGACGTGGAGTTCGCCAACGAGCCCACCCTGGAGCGGGGCGGCTCCACGTACTCGTACGGGGCGACGCAGCTGTTCACCCCGGCCCGGTTCCCGCTCACCGGGGGCGGCGAGTTCGACCCGACGACCATGTACAGCGGCCGGCCGGCGGCGATCGCGATGGGCGGCGTACCGGTCGCCTGGACCAACCGCTACGAGAGCGCCCCCCAGGTCCGGCCCGTGCACGCCGGAGGCGACTTCTACATCTCGGTGACGCTGGGGGCGCGGGCCGCGGACATCGCGCGGAACGCGCGGATCGGTGTGGTGCTGCGAGTGGCGGTGCTCGGCGACGAGTTGGCCGGACCCGAGCACAACGCCCCTGCCGCAGCCGGGAAGGCGGGCGGGGCTGTGGACAAGAAAGCGGACAACAAGGGCAATTCGAGCAGTGTCGGAGACAGCGGCGGTACGGGCGGGGCAGGATGGACCGGCATTGCGGCCGCTGCCGGGGCGGGCGCCGTGGTGGTGGTGATCGCAGGGCTCGTGTTCGTACGCGGGCGTCGCGGGCGGACCGCACAGACGACGAGGGGGAGCGCGTGATGAGGCAGCGCAGCAGGGGCCGGGTGGCGCTGGCCGCGGTCGCGGCGATGTGCGCGGCGGCGGCGCTGCCGGGGCAGGCGTACGCGGCCGGGGAGCCCGCCGCGTACACCTTCGATCCCGGGGCGAAGAAGGTCGACGGTGCGGAGGCCAGTACCGACGCGTCGGCGCTGACGCCGGGATCGGTCTACCGGAGCTCGATCAAGCCCGGCCAGAAGCTCTACTACCGCCTGAATCTCGACGCGAGGACGAACGGCTACGTCTCGGCGGTGGCCGTGCCCAGGGGGGCCGGCCAGGTCGCCTACGGGGACGGCGTCACGGTCAGCATCCGCGACAGCTCGGACCTCCAGTGCAGTTCGGAGGACGCGCGCTTCGAGTCGGCGGAGTTCCCGCGCCCGATCGCGGCGTACGCCTACCGGACCGTGACGAAGGACAGCAGCACCTGCCAGGAAGCCGGTACGTACAACGTCCTGATCGAGCGGGAGAGCAAGGAGACCTCCGCCCCCGGCGAGTGGGATCTGGAGCTGCGCTACGAGTCGGAGCCGCAGCTGAAGTCGGCCGGTTCGATGCCGACCGACGCGCCGGAGGACTGGCCGTCGGCCTCGCCCGTGCCGCCCACCACCGCCCCGCAGAAGCGGTCGGGCGGCAGCGGCTACTACGACGCGACCGGCCTGTGGACCGGCGAGTGGAAGGAGGAGGGCGGCATCAGGCCGGGACAGACCCTCTTCTACCGCGTGCCGGTGGACTGGGGTCAGCAGGTCTTCGCCACCGCCACCCTCAGCAACAACAACGCCTCGGACGAGTACATCGGCAACGCGCTCGCGCTGTCCCTGGACAATCCGGCGCACGGCCACGTCGACTCCGCGACGCCGCTGTCGTACTCCGGGAAGCCCACCTCCGTCTCGCTGGATCCGCTGCCCCCGGTGGCGTACGAGAACCGGTACGACTCCTCCAGCAGCGTCAGCGCCATGCGGTTCGCCGGCTGGTACTACCTGTCGGTGACGCTCAGCCCGCAGGTCGCGAAGTCGTACGGCAAGAACGGGATTCCGCTGACCATCAGGGTCAAGGTCGAGGGGACGGCCGGGAAGTCGCCCTACGCGGGGGGCGCCGGGATCTTCTCGGTCACACAGGACGACAGGGGCATGGCGGAGAAGGGCCTGAGCGGCCCGCAGGCGGTCAAGAGCGGCCGGATGAAGGTGATCGGCGCGGCCGGGATCGGCGCGGGATCGGTGCTGGTGCTCGGGCTCGGGGTGTGGACACTGCTGGCCCGGCGTCGCGCGGCCGCCGCCCCGGCGGCCCCGTCCGGCGGCAGCCGGCCGTACGGAGGCCCGCCGCAGGCCTGGTAGCCGGGGCGGGGCAGGGGCCGGGCCCTGCAGGACACGGCCCCGGGCCCTGTACGGCGTGGACCCGGGGCGGTCGTAGGAATCAGCTCTGGGTCAGCGCCCAGATGCCCACCGCGAAACAGATCAACGCGACCACCAGCACCGGGACCGCCACCTTCGGGGACGGTCCCGGACGGTTCTGCGGGGCGGGCGTGTGCGCCGGAGCGGGCGCTGGTGAATGCGCCTGCGCCGGTGGTTGTGCCTGTGGCTGTCCGGCGGTGTACGCGCGGGTGGGCGCCGGTTCGTGCTGCACGGCCGCCGTGGGCGCGTGCGAGGCATCCGGGACGGGAGCGGCGTACGGGGACGCGGCGGGCGCCGGGAACGGAGTGTGCGGTGTGACCGGCTGGGCCGGCTGAATCTGCTGGGGCGACGGTGTGGGCTGCTGCGGAGGAGGCGGGAGGTGGAAGCTGCCCGTCTCCGACATCGGGACCGGCGGCTGGGCGTAGGGCTGTTGTGCGCCCTGCGCGTGCTGCGTTCCCTGCGTGCTTTGTGTGCTCTGTGGGTTCTGCGCGGGGGACGGGGCCGGTCCATCGGGGCCGAAACCCGCGGGCAGCGGCCCGAGTTGGTCGAAGACCTCGACCGGCTCGTCCTCGTCCGCGGGCTCCGGCAGCATCTCGACCGCGGCCGTCAGCGCCTTGCGCGCACCCGTGGCCGTACGGAACCGGGCCTGCGGATCCGGCTGCAGCAGCCCCGCGAGGACCTGCCACAACGGCTCGGGGATCCCCTCCGGGGCGGCGGGCGTGCCGTACGAGGCGAAGTGCTCGACGAGCGCCTGCGCGTCGGGCTTCTTGCCCTGGAGCAGATACAGCGCGACGAGCCCGACCGCGAACAGGTCCGCGGGGAAATCGGGTTCGGCGCCCATCATCTGCTCGGGCGCGAAGTAACCGGGCGTACCCACCACGTAGTTGGTCTCGGTGAGGCGCGGCTCCCCCTTGCGCATGGAGATGCCGAAGTCGGACAGCCGCAGATGCGGCCGTCCGGTACCGGTCGCCTCCATCAGGATGTTGGCCGGCTTGATGTCCCGGTGCACGACGCCCTCCGCGTGCACCGTGGACAGCCCGGACAGCAGCTGGTCGAGGAGCGTGCAGACGAACCGGGGCGGCAGCGGTCCGTAGTCGCCGATGACGTGCGCCAGCGAACCGCCGCTCACCAGGTCCATGGTGAACAGCACCTTGTCGTCGTCCGCGGCCCAGCTCGCCGGGGCGAGCACATGCGGATGCTCGATCCGCAGCGCCTGCTCGCGGACGAAGCGCAGCAGCGTGTGCGCGTCGCTCTGCTGGAGGACCTTGGCCGCCACGTAGCGGCGGCGCCGATGGTCCCAGGCCCGCCAGACGGCGCCGACCCCACCACGTCCGATCGGATCGATCAGTTCGTACCGACCGGCGAAGACCTCACCCATTGCGCTGTGCCCGCTCCCAGTTCCTTATTTCGGCCCACGGCCGGCTTTCGGGGGACAGTGCCCGGGCCCGACCCGGACGAACGGTCCTAGCTCTGGTGTCCCTCGTAGTGCGCCACCGCGTCCGCGGTGCGCCCGGCGCCGTACACCCTGAGGAACTCTGCCAGTTCCGGGTGGGTCGGGGCGAGGGAGTCGGCGGCATCGATGATGTCACCGGCCGCCGCGACCGACCGCATCAGCGACTGGATCTCGCGGACCACGCGCCGGACGGTGGGGGCGCCGCCGGTGTGCGAGGTCTGGCCGGTGCCGGTCAGGACGGAGCCGCCCTGCGACTTCTTGATCTCCTCCATGCGGTCGGTGGCCTCGCCCGCGCTGACGCTGCCGTCCGCGACCTGACCGGCCAGCTCCTGGAGCGCCTGGACCCGCTGGACGACCGCCGGGTTGCCGATCTTCGCCCGCTGGCCGCTCATCAGCTGGGAGAGCATGGGGGCGGACAGCCCGAGGACGGCGGCGAGCCTGGCCTGGTTCAGGCCGAGATCATCGATCAGCCGGCGGAAGAGCGCACCGAGGGGTTCCCCGTACCAACTGCGCTGAAGCTCCCTGGCTCTGGCCGTTGCCTCTTGCTGCGCTGCGTCCATGGCGTCTCCCCTTCGCTGCGGCTTCGCTGCTGCGAACCTCGACGTGCATCTTACGGAGAGTGGTCGCCGACCGGGAGCCCCCATCTTTTTTGCAGGATTCCGGGGAGTACCCGGTACTGTTGTCTGCGGCGGTGGCCGGAACGCTGGGGCGTTCGGGGCTGTCCGTTGTTCGGGGCCTTAGCTCAGTTGGTAGAGCGCTGCCTTTGCAAGGCAGATGTCAGGAGTTCGAATCTCCTAGGCTCCACATCGAGAAAATGCCCTCCGATCTGCGGAAACGCAGTATCGGAGGGCATTTTTCGTGCCTGTGGGAGTTCGAGTGCGGAGGGCGGGGCCGTAGGCCCTGAGCGCTTCGGGCCGGTGCCGGGCGGGGGTTCTCCCGTCGGATCCCCGCCGGTCGCCGCGCCGCCGCTCGGCTCAGCGGCGGCCGTCCGGGCCGGAGCCGTTCACGCCTTCCGGGCCGTCCGTCCCGTCGGTCTCGGTCCCGGCCTGCTCGGCCCGGACCTCGGGGTCGAGCGGGGTAGGGCCGCTGCCGTCGACCGAGGTCAGGGGTGCGCGGTCGGAGACCTCCGTGGCGGCGGGCGGTTCGACCAGCCAGTCGGGGTTGGCCTGCTTGTCCCACCACCGCCAGGCGGCGTAGGCGCCGCCCACCACGAGGCCGGCCACGACGAGCCCCTTGAACAGCCGGCCGGCCCTCGCCCGCCGCTCGTGCTTCCTGACCAGCTGTTTGATCTCCTGCGCCGTGACCTGGCCGCGCAGTGCGGCCAGTGCGGCGGCGCTGCGGGCCGAGGCCTCCTCGGCCACCGGCTGGGCGACGGCCATCGCGTGCTCGACGCGCGGCACCGTGTAGTCCGCGGCGGTCCGGGCCGCCCGGCGGGTGCGGCGCGCGGCGCGCCGGCCGACCTCGTCGACCTTGGGGGGCACATGGGTCAGGGCGAGTTCGATACGCGGTGCCAGATGCGCGTCGTACTGGACGCGGGCCTGCCGGGCCGCCCTGGACACCTTCGGCGCGAGCCGCGTGCGGGCCTCGTGCGCGAGATGTGCGGCCTGGTCCTTGGCCGTGTCGGCATAGGGCGCCACCACTTCCGCGGCGTGCTGCACGCTGTCCTTCGCCGAGTCGGTTGCGGCGCGCACGCTGTCGATGCGGGTCACGGGATCCTCCTCCTTGGTGGCGGGTAGACACTCCGCCTTTCCACCCATTTCGAGATCATGCCTGCCTCATTCCGGTATGGCATGCCGGGCGGGCATCCGGGTCATTCAGGACATGAGTGACACTTTGGGCAATGCGGTGCAAGGGGAGCTTGTCGACGACAATGCCACGGTTCGATCCGGCCCGCGCCGGTACGTCACGCACTTGGCCGCATTTGTTGCTGCGGACCGCGGAATGCGGAATGCGGAATGGGGCAGGAAGGTGAGTGCCGTGCGCCCGACGGTGGTGGCCGGGCGCCGGAACGTACGGTCCGTGCGAGGATCGGTGGCGTCACTGAGACGCAACGTCACCGAAGAAGACTCAGCGTCACCGAAGACTTACGGAAGGCAGATCGTGGCCGAGCAGCTTTACGCCACCTTGAAGACCAATCAGGGCGACATCGAAATCCGGCTCCTGCCGAACCACGCGCCCAAGACGGTCAAGAATTTCGTCGAGCTCGCCAAGGGTGAGCGCGAGTGGACGCACCCCGAGACGGGTGAGAAGTCGACGGACAAGCTGTACGACGGCACCGTCTTCCACCGTGTCATCAGCGGCTTCATGATCCAGGGCGGCGACCCGCTCGGCAACGGCACCGGTGGCCCGGGCTACGAGTTCGCGGACGAGTTCCACCCCGACCTCAGCTTCAACAAGCCGTACCTGCTGGCCATGGCCAACGCCGGACCGGGCACCAATGGTTCGCAGTTCTTCGTGACCGTGTCGCCGACCGCCTGGCTGACCGGCAAGCACACCATCTTCGGCGAGGTCGTGGACCCCGCCAGCCAGAAGGTCGTGGACGCCATCGCGGGTACCCAGACCAATGCCCGTACCGACCGCCCGGTGCAGGACGTCGTGATCGAGTCGGTCGTCGTCGAGACCCGTTGATCACCAGCGGTCGCCGGTCGATCACACGCTGATCTCCCTTCCGGGAACCAACCGCCCTGCCCGTCCGTACTGATACATAGCGGACGAGCAGGGCGGCGTCGTGCGTGCCGTGCCCGTCATGACCAGGACCGAAGGGACCGGGAAGCGATGGGACCGATGGACCGGCAGCCGCCGGAGGGCAGTGACCAGTCCGCCGCGGCGGGCGGCTCGCTCAGCTGCTACCGCCACCCCGGTCGCGAGGCGAACATCCGCTGCACCCGCTGCGAGCGCCCGATCTGCCCCGAGTGCATGATCGACGCCTCGGTCGGCTTCCAGTGCCCGGACTGCGTCCGCCGGGGATCGGGTACGGGACACGGGCCCGCCGCCGGCCGGCCGCGCACCGTCGCGGGCGGCAGCATCACGGCCGATCCCCGCCTCGTCACCAAGATCCTGCTCGGCATCAATGTCGCGGTGTACCTCGCGGTGCTGGCGAGGGGCACCGCGCTGGTCGACGACCTGATGCTGCTCGGCCGTGCCGCGACCTATTACGGCGGCCCGCCCGAAGGCGTCGCGGAAGGCCAGTGGTACCGGCTGGTGACGTCGATGTTCCTGCACCAGGAGATGTGGCACATCGCGTTCAACATGCTGGGGCTGTGGTGGCTCGGCGGACCATTGGAAGCGGCGCTCGGCCGCGCCCGCTACCTCACGCTCTACCTGGTGTCCGGGCTGGCCGGCAGTGCCCTCACCTACTGGCTCTCCGCACCCCAGCAGGGCTCGCTCGGAGCCTCCGGGGCGATCTTCGGACTGCTGGGTGCCACCGCCGTGCTGATGCGCCGGCTCAACTACGACATGCGCCCGGTCTTCGCGCTCCTCGCGGTGAACCTGGTCATCACCTTCAACCCCTGGGGCGGGATCGCCTGGCAGGCGCATGTCGGCGGTCTGGTCGCGGGCACGCTGATCGCGATCGGCATGGTGCACGCACCCCGCGAGCGGCGCGCGCTGGTGCAGTACGGCACCAGCGCCCTGGTCCTCGCGGCCGTGATCCTCGTCGTCGTCTTCAGAACGGCCGCGCTCACCTGAGCGGATATCGTCCCGGGGTGGCACATCCACAGCCCTGGTTGTCCACAGCGGGTGCCAGATCTTGTGCATTCTGTGGGAACAACTGTGCCCCTTGTCGCTGAGCTGGGTTTTTCCAGCAGGGACAAGGGGCGTGTCATCCCCCGATGGGGGAGACTGCAGTCACATCGGCGTCAACCGTCAGGGAGTTATCCACAGATCGTCTGACCTTTTCCCCTGCCTGTGGATAACGCTGTGGGTAACTCGGGGCAAGGGTTGCGGGGCGGGGCCCCGCTGTGCAAAGGGCAACGCGACCACGAAGGCCGCGGTGCCGGCTCCGCCGCGGTTCTGCTTCCGTCGCCGTGCTACTTCTGTCGTCGTGCTACTTCCACTGTGTGGAGACGCCGAAGCCGCCGGCGATGAAGCCGAAGCCGACGACGATGTTCCAGTTCCCCAGGTCCTTGATCGGCAGGTCGCCGTCCGTCACATAGAAGACGACGATCCAGGCCAGACCGATCAGGAAGAGCGCCAGCATCACCGGCGCCACCCAGCTGCGGCTGGTCAGCTTTATGTTGGTTGCCTGCTTCGCCGGAGGGGGCGTGAAGTCGGCCTTCTTGCGGATACGTGACTTCGGCACGAGGAACTCTCCTGTCGATGCGCTGCGTGACCGCGCAGGGAACTGTGGCTGGCGCCGGGGCGGAGCTCGAGGAGAATGCTGCCTACCTCGGGCGTCCGTTAGCGTAGTGCTTCCCTGGCGCCGAAGGAGATAAGGGTACGTTGAGCAATTCTGCCGACTCCCCCCAAGGCCCGGTCCGGCGCACCTTCCGGCACCCGGCCCGTGTGCTCACCGCTGCCGTGTTCGCCCTCGCCGGACTGATCTTCGTCACGAGCGCCAACACGGCCAAGGGCACCAACATCCGGACCGACTCGTCGCTGCTGAAGCTCTCCGACCTCATCCAGCAGCGCAGCAACAAGAACGCCCAGCTGGACGAGACCACCGCGGCCGTGCGCGACGACATCGACGCCCTCGTCCGGCGGGACGACGGCAGCACCGAGGCGGAGGAGGCCCGGCTCAAGGAACTGGAGCGGGCCGGCGGCACCACGAAGCTCACCGGCCGGTCGGTGTCCGTCACCCTCAACGACGCCCCGCCCAACGCCACCGCCAACCCCGGCTACCCCGACCCGCAGCCCAACGACCTGGTCATCCACCAGCAGGACCTCCAGGCGGTCGTCAACGCCCTCTGGCAGGGCGGCGCCCGGGGCATCCAGGTCATGGACCAGCGGCTGATCTCCACCAGTGCGGTGCGCTGCGTCGGCAACACCCTGATCCTCCAGGGCCGGGTCTACTCCCCGCCCTACAAGATCACCGCGGTCGGCGACCCGGGCAAGCTGAAGAAGGCCCTCAACGACTCCCCTGCGATCAGCAACTACCTGCTGTACGTGAAGGCGTACGGGCTCGGCTGGAAAGTCGATGAGCACGAGGCGGTGACTCTTCCCGGCTACTCGGGCACAGTGGACCTCCACTACGCGGAGCCCGTGGAGCAGTAGCGGGCGGCCGTGAAGCTGTGAATCGGCGAGCGGCTGTGGGGAGGCCGGCCAGGTGTCGGTGCGACTGATCGTCAGGACGTTCAGCGAACTCTGCGTCACCGTCGGCGCCCTGATCGTTCTCTTTGTCGTGTACGTGCTGTTCTGGACCGGGGTGCAGGCGGCCGACGCCACCGAGGGGCAGATCGACGACCTGCGCAGCCGGTGGGCGCAGGGCCCGGTGTCCGCACCCGCGCCGCAGCCCACCGCGACGTCGAGGACGCCGGACGCGCCCGAGCAGCCTCCCGCTCCCGCCGCCTACCGGGACGGCAAGCCGTTCGCGATGCTGTACATACCCCGCTTCGGCAAGGACTGGGAGTGGCCCGTCCTGGAGAACACCGGGGTCCGGACCCTGCAGAAGGGCCTCGGCCACTACTCGGGGACCGCCCGCCTCGGTGCGACGGGCAATTTCGCGGTGGCCGGACACCGCCGTACGTACGGCGACCCGTTCAAGGACTTCCCGAAGCTGCGTCCGGGCGACGCGGTGGTGCTGAGCGACGGCACGACGTGGTTCACGTACCGCATCGACAAGCCGCCCTACCGGACCGTGCCGAGCGACATCGGGGTCATCGACCCCGTCCCGCGCAAGTCCGGATTCGACGGGCCCGGCCGCTATCTCACGCTGACCACCTGCGACCCGGAGTGGGGCAGCAGCCACCGGCTGATCGCCTGGGCCCACCTCGATGCCACCCGGCCGGTCTCCGAGGGCGAGCCGGCGGCTTTCCACAGCTGACCCACGCTTCTGCCCCGGCCCTTTAGTCTGGTCTCGTACCGAATGGAGGGGACAACATGTACGGCTGGATCTGGCGGCATCTGCCGGGCAACGCATGGGTGCGTGCGCTCATCTCGCTCGTGTTGGTACTGGCTGTTGTCTACGCGCTTTTCCAGTACGTCTTCCCCTGGGCGGAGCCGCTGCTTCCGTTCGGAGATGTGACGGTCGACGGCTCGACCGGGACGGAGGGCGGACAATGAGCGCCCGCATTCTCGTCGTGGACAACTACGACAGCTTTGTCTTCAACCTCGTCCAGTACCTCTACCAGCTCGGCGCCGAGTGCGAGGTGCTCCGCAATGACGAGGTGACCACGGCACACGCCCAGGACGGCTTCGACGGCGTCCTGTTGTCGCCCGGTCCGGGCACCCCGGAGCAGGCGGGCGTCTGCGTCGAGATGGTGCGCCACTGCGCGGCCACGGGTGTCCCGGTCTTCGGGGTCTGCCTCGGGATGCAGTCGATGGCGGTGGCGTACGGCGGTGTCGTGGACCGCGCCCCCGAGCTGCTGCACGGCAAGACCTCGAAGGTGACCCATGAGGGCACGGGCGTCTTCGCCGGCCTCCCGTCCCCCTTCACCGCGACCCGCTACCACTCGCTCGCCGCCGAACCGGACACCGTCCCGGCGGAGTTGGAGGTGACGGCGCGGACCGCCGACGGGATCATTATGGGGCTGCGCCACCGTGAGCTGCCGGTGGAGGGCGTGCAGTTCCACCCGGAGTCGGTGCTGACCGAGCACGGGCACCTGATGCTGGCCAACTGGCTGGTGCAGTGCGGCGACACGGGAGCCGTCGCACGGTCGGCGGGGCTCGCACCGGTGGTGGGCAAGGCCGCCGCGTGACCTCGCACCGCCCCGAACCCGACGCCGGTCAGGACGGCCCGTACGAGCCAGGAGCGTACGGGGCGGCCGGAGCGTTCGAGGCGGCGGTCGACCGGCTGGCCGACCCGTTGAACGATCCGCTGCCGGGGCCTCGCACCTCGCCGTGGTTCAGGTCCGGCAATGCTCCGGCCGGGCCGGCCGAGGCGCCGGCGGCCGGACGGGGACAGCACCGTGCCCCGGACGGACCGGCACAGTCGCAGCAGGGGCCCGCCCAGGCACAGGCGTCGTACGGGGCACAGAGCCCCCAGGGCGCTCCGCAGGAGTGGTACGACCCGGAGGGGTTCGCACGGGACTGGTACGGCCCGCAGACGGCTGTACCGGCACCCGTGCCGACACCCGTCCCGGAGCAACAGACGCGGCCCGTGCCGCCGCCCATGGCGCAGCAGCTGGTTCCGCGGCAGCCCGTGCCGGAGGAGCTGACGCAGCCCCTTGCCGTCGCCTTCCCGGTCGGCGACGAGGCGGTCGGCCCACGGACGGCCGGCGCCCACCGGCCGGACGGCCGGGCGACGACGGCCGGACGGCCGGTTCCGGGCCCGGATCCGGCGGGCGACACACAGATCTTCGCTGAGGCTGCCGAGGTGGCCGAGGCGGCTGGAGCAGCGATATCAGCGGCGGACGCCGACTCGTACTCCGCGACCCCGCGCTCTGCGTCGGACCCCGGTGAGGGCTCCGACGGCACCGATGCGGAGCCGCGTACCGGAGGCCGTGCCGAGCGCCGTCGCGCCGCCAAGGGCCGGGGCCGACGCCGTGCCGATCAGCGGCCGGAGGCCGCGTCGACCACCGCCGCGCAGCCCGACAGGCCGATGTCGCGCGTCGAGGCACGGCGGGCGGCACGTGCGGCCAAGGACAGCCCGGCCGTGGTGGCCAGCCGGGTAACCGGCGAGCTGTTCATCACGCTCGGCGTGCTGATGCTGCTGTTCGTCACCTATCAGCTGTGGTGGACGAATGTGCGCGCCGACCAGTACGCCGGCAAGGAGACGCACAAGATCCAGGACGACTGGGCCAAGGGCGACCGCAGCCCAGGGGAGTTCGAAGCGGGGCAGGGGTTCGCCATCATCCACATCCCCAAGCTGGATGTGGTCGCTCCGATCGCCGAGGGCATCAGCAAGGAGAAGGTCCTCGACCGGGGCATGGTCGGCCACTACGGCGAGGGCACGCTCCGCACCGCGATGCCCTCCGCCAAGAAGGGCAACTTCGCCCTGGCCGGGCACCGCAACACGCACGGCGAGCCGTTCCGCTACATCAACCGGCTGAACCCCGGCGACCTGATCGTGGTCGAGACGCAGGACGCGTACTACACGTACAAGACGGCCAGGACCCTGCCGCAGACATCGCCGTCCAACATCTCGGTGATCGACCCGGTGCCGCGCGATTCCGGGTTCAACGGGCCTGGCCGATACATCACTCTGACGACCTGTACGCCGGAATTCACAAGTACGTACCGTTTGATCGTCTGGGGCAAGATGGTCGACGAACGACCGCGCAGCGAGGGGAAGCCCGACGCGCTCGTGGGCTGAAACATCATCACGACAGGGACTGGTGCGGTGACAGCGAGGACCGAGCACGAAGAGCGAACCGGCGAGTCCGTGCCCCCGCCCCGGCGCAGGGGCCGCCATCCCGTCGCGACCGCGGTCAGTCTCTTCGGTGAACTCCTGATCACCGCGGGCCTGGTGCTCGGACTCTTCGTCGTCTACTCCCTCTGGTGGACGAATGTGCTCGCCGACCGTGAGGCCACCAAACAGGGCCACACCATCCGCGACCGCTGGGCGGAGGGGCCGGGCGCGCTGGACACCAAGGACGGCATCGGCTTCCTGCACGTCCCGTCGATGAAGAACGGCGAGGTGCTGGTCAAGAAGGGCACCGACACCGAGAACTTGAACGACGGAATCGCGGGCTACTACACGGAGCCGGTGAAGTCGGCCCTCCCGTGGGACAAGAAGGGCAACTTCACCCTGGCCGCCCACCGCGACGGGCACGGCGCCAAGTTCCACAACATCGACAAGGTGAAGACCGGGGACGCTGTCGTCTTCGAGACCAAGGACACCTGGTACGTCTACAAGGTCTTCAAGGAGCTTCCCGAGACGTCGAAGTACAACGTCGACGTGTTGCAGGAGGTGCCGAAGGGGTCGGGCGCGAAGAAGCCCGGCCGCTACATCACGCTGACGACCTGCACGCCGGTCTACACGTCGAAGTACCGCTACATCGTGTGGGGCGAGCTGGTGCGTACGGAGAAGGTGGACAAGGACCGGACGAAGCCGGCGGAGTTGCGCTAGCCGATACAATGATCTGACCCCCGAAGTCGCAACTAATCCCTGCAACTTCGGGCCTTCTGCCGCTCCGGTCAGCTGCTCCTAATTGAGTACCTGCAGCTTCGATTCCGCGCTCTAGTTGTTCCGTCGCGGGAAGTTGTGGACGGGCGGCGCAGGTCTCGTTGAGGGATCTTGAACGGGCGAGGTCTTTTCGGTTCGGTGTGGATCGCGACGTCTGTAGCAGGTGAAAGCACCTCGCACCCCACAGTAATGCACCCGCACCGAATGCCGGATCAACAAGGTTCGTCTCGCGCGCCGGTGGGGATCTGCCCGCATCGCTCACATGCTCGGACTAGTGCCCTCCACCGTGCATCGCGTACTGATCCGCTTCGGCTTGGCCCGCCTTACGTATCTAGACCGGACGATCGGGCGCGTCGTACGACGCTACGAACGCGGCAGATCCGGCGAACCGGTGTACGTGGACATCAAGAAGCTCGGCAACCCACAGCTATTGCTGGTAGGCGTCGCGCCTCCCAGAAGGCCGCGGGGCACGGCGCTGCCGTCGCTCTGCATCGCGATATCGAGCGCCTCGCGGGAGAGAGAACAGGGCAGCCACGCACACAGCAGCATCCGCTCGGTGTAGATGAGGTGGTTGTTGATAACGGCTTTTGCGATCTCGAAGTAGGCGGCGCCTTCGCATGTTGTCTAAGAGTGAAGCCGGTGGTTTGCACGTCCTTGTAACCCGCCCCGCCGACCATTCCTGGATAAGGTGTAGCGATCTGCCAGTAAAAGCGATGGATCGCTACACCTTATCTAGAGTAAGGGAAGTCTAGGCTTCTCCAGATTGCCAAACGTCATCACAAGTGCTCACCTTCTTGGTGCTGTAGGTGCCGTTGCATTCTACGACCAAGATTGGAGTTCCCTCGGTTATGTTATGTCCTACCGATGTAGGTCCGTTGTTCGCTCCGTTGTGATCCCAGATAGCGAAGTCGTATCCCCAGCCGCTGTGGTAAGGCTTGGCGTCAACAAGTAGCACTGCCGCCCCGCCGTCTGCGCATGTGTCCTCTGAGGTAAATATGTCTCCTGTGGCATAAAAATCTCCTTTCCCGCCATAGACGCACTTGGGGTGGCCGAGCTTGGGTGGGGCGTATGAAACATTAGAATTCTGTTGTGCTTGGGCTGGTGCGATGGAGAAACAGGCGAACGTGAGCGCCCCAATAATTGGGGTGGCGAAGCGTGCTCGCTTTATCTTTTGCGTCTGCGACATCAAGGGATCCTCTCGGTCGACTAATTGGTAATCTTTTTCAGATTAGCGACCTGGTTGGCGTGTGTCAATTTTTAAGGTTGATGTTTTCTGGAAAGCGGAGATTCTTCAAATGTTGTGAATTGGGGTGAAGTGTATGAATTGGGTGCAAGTTTTCGGCCAGGTCGTTATTTTAGCTTTCGATGCGTAAGGTGCCGTTTTGGTTGGCCTGCTTGTTGCTGGATTGGGGTAAATTGCATCGCTTTAAACTCGATCTCGTGTCTGTATTCAGACTGGTTGTTATCAGGCAGCTGTTGATGAAGTGTGGCTGGTTTCAGCTGTGTTCGTGAGTGAGTGCCAAGCCGTGGATTCCGGTACCTGCGAAAAAGCTGCATCAAGCGCACAATCCCGGAGTCAGAAGACCAACCCGCCGACCGGCGACGGCTGCCCGGCGTATTTACCCGCAGGCTTTGACTTCGAGGGCTATGGCCGCTGCGGCAAGGGCGAACGGGCCATGAGCCGAATCAAGAAATCCCATGCTGTGGCGGCCCGACACGACCAATTGGGCCGACATCTTCCACGGAGCAGTCACCTCAGCGTGAAAGTAGTGGATAGTTCATACTCTCGGTGGATGACGATGGCAGGACAGTGGAACGAGCCAGTCGTGGTCGGTTTACTGAAGGCTGAGTTACTGCTGATCGAGGACGAGCGTGAGATGTTGGCGCGCTCGTTGAGGAATTGCACACCCTCGCAAGCCGCAGTTCTGCGGTGCCAGATAGCGCTGGGGAACGCAACGGGTGTGACGAACAAGGATGCTATCGTCCGGCTCTGTATCGAGAGCGCACACGGTCGGTCGGGGCTCGGTTCGTCCGCGACCGATGGAGCGCCTGGCTGATGAGCCACGGTCGGGCGGCCCTGAGCGACGGACAGGTAGCAGAGGTCGTCGTGCGCACGCTGGAAGCTTCACAGAAGCACGCAACGCATTGGTCGACGTGGGAAATGGCCCAGCAGACTGGGCTGTCCCAGTCGACCGTCTCGCATATATGACGCCAGCACCTGGTGGATGCACCAGCCGTCCAAAGCCCCGCAGCTTATTGAGAGGGCCTGCGACGCGGTCAGGCTTTACCTCTCCCTGCCGGACTGGGGGCTGGGTGCGGATGGGAAGGCGTTGGGCCGGTCGGCCCCTATGCTGCCAGATATGGAGCGGCGTCCACAGAATGTCCAGAGTCTGGAGAAAGGCACCTGGATCTGGGTCAAGGCTTGGAACAAAGAGCCGCACTCCTACGTCTGAGCAAAGACCGCAGAAGAGATTTCGAACGCCTCGCCGGACACCTGAACCGAGTTTCTAACTTAAAGCACTAAGAGGTCCTAACAAAGGCGTTGGACGTGTCGGTGGGTGATGAGGCAGGTGGCGAGGCCGAGGAAGGCTTCATGGATGTCGTCGCGTCGCTCCCAGCGGACACGTAGGCGTCGGAAGCCGTGAAGCCAGGCGATGGTGCGTTCGACGACCCAGCGATGAACGCCGAGACCGGATCCGTGCGGGACACCGCGGCGGGCGATGACCGGTTTGATGCCCTGGGCCCAGACAAGACGGCGGTACTTGTCGTGGTCGTAGCCGCGGTCGGCCAGCAGCGTGTCCGGTCGCCGTCTCGGCCGGCCGACCAGGCCAGCGACGGACGGGACCTTCGCCGGCAGGGGCATCAGCTGGGTAACATCGTTGCGGTTTCCGCCGGTCAACGACACCGCGAGCGGGATGCCCTGCCCGTCGACGAGGACGTGGTGCTTGCTGCCCGGACGTGCTCGGTCGACCGGGCTGGGCCCGCTTTTGGGCCGCGTCGAGCGGCCCGGACATGGCTGGAGTCGATCACCGCCCTCGACCAGTCCAGCTGCTTTGCCAAGCGCAGCTTCGTCAGCAGGACCGCAGGAAGCCGGTCCCGGACACCGGCCTCTTTCCACGCGGCAAGCCGCCGCCAGCACGTCATGCCGGACCCGAACTCCTGGGGCAGGTACTCCCACTGGATCCCGGTGTGGAGCACGAACAGAATCCCGCACAGAGCCTGCCGGTCAGGCACCCGAGGCCGCCCCGCCGCCAGCTTCGGCGCCGAAACCGGCAACAACGGCTCGATCAGCAACCACAGTTCGTCCGAAACGATCGACGGTCGGGAGTTCCTCTTCGCCACGAACGGACCAACGAGCAACCAAGCCGACAGTCACATGATCAACAGCTTCTGTTAGGACCTCTAAGGTGCAACTTTGGCCCGTGCCTCGGTCACGTTGACGCCGACACTTTCGTCGACGAGTAGCCGAGCCGAACGCTCGGAGGGGAGACCCCGGCCAACCGTTCGGCGCGCAGACGGTTGGCCGACTGATCAAGCAAATCACGTGTTGCAACAATTCCTGGGAACTGTTTTGCCCCGACGAAGTCCCTTATCGTTCATCCGTGCGATTCGGAGTTAGCCTCGTCTGCCGGACGGGCCGCCGAAGATGTTCCCGTTTCCGCCGCCCGGCATGGTCATCACGTTGACCGCGCTGTTCTTGTCGACCGGCTGGTTCGCGCCGGGCTGGAAGGTGACGACCTTGGCGTTGTCGTCGTTCGGCCCCTGTACCTGGCCGAGTTGCAGCCCGGCCGCGGTGAGCAGGCCCTTGGCCTCCCCGAGCGTCCTGCCCTGGAGATCCGGAACGGTGGTCTGCTCGGGCTGCTGCGGGCCCTTGGAGACCGTCAGCACGATCTGGGTGGTCAGCGGCTGCATCGAGTCGGGGGGCGGCGTCTGGCTGATCACCTGGTTCGCCGGCTTCTCCGAATCGACGTCGGTCCTGGAGACGTTGGTGAAGCCCAGGCCGTTGAGCTGGGCCACGGCCGCGTTGTAGTCCCGGTCGGCCACGTTCGGCACCTTCTGGGTGGCCTGCTTGGCGACCGTGATGGTGACTTCGGAGTTCTTCTCGGCCTTCGTGTTGCCCTCGGGGTTCTGCTTGATGACCGTACCGGCAGTCTTCTCGGACTCGACCGAGGTGACGTTCACCGTGAAGCCCTTGGCTTCGAGGTCCTTGCGGGCCGTCGCCTCGGTCTTCTCCACGACGTCCGGGACATCGATCTTGCGCGCCCCGGTGGAGACGACGACCGTGACGGTCTCCTTCTTCGCCATCGTCTCGTCGTCGGTCGGGGTCTGACTGCAGATCTTGCCCTTGGGCTGGTCCTCGCACGGCTCGGACGAGCCGATCTTCAGGACGATGCCGGCGTTGTCCGCGAGCCGCTCGGCCTCCTTCACGGTCGAACCGACCATGTTCGGCACATCGACCTTGTCGCCGTCGCTGTCGCGGTTGCTGAACACCGACTGGCCGATCAGGACCGCGCCGATCAGCACCAGGACACCCGCCACGATCAGCAGGATCGTCGAGGTGTTGCTCTTCTTCTGGCGACGGCGGTCCGGGCGGTCGTCGTAGCCGTAGCCGCCGTCGTCCGGGTTGACCGGGGGCAGCATCGACGTCTGCGCGCCGTTCTGGTCCGCGGCGCGCAGCGCGGTGGTCGGCTGGTCGTTGCCGTATCCGTCGTAGCCGCCGTAACCGGCCGCGCCCATCGCCGCGGTGGCGGCGACCGGCTGGCCGTCGAGGCAGGCCTCGATGTCGGCGCGCATCTCGTCGGCCGACTGATACCGGTAGTCGGGGTCCTTGACCAGGGCCTTCAACACGATCGCGTCCATTTCTGGCGTGATCTCGGGGTCGAAGTTGCTGGGCTTCTGCGGCTCTTCCCGTACGTGCTGGTAGGCGACCGCGACCGGTGAGTCACCGATGAACGGCGGCCGTACCGTCAGCAGCTCGTAGAGCAGACAGCCGGTCGAGTAGAGGTCGGACCGCGCGTCGACCTGCTCGCCCTTGGCCTGTTCCGGGGAGAGGTACTGGGCGGTGCCGATGACGGCGGCGGTCTGGGTCATCGTCATTCCGGAGTCGCCCATGGCGCGGGCGATGCCGAAGTCCATGACCTTGACCTGACCGGTGCGCGTCAGCATGACGTTCGCCGGCTTGATGTCCCGGTGGACGATCCCGGCGCGGTGCGAGTACTCCAGCGCCTGGAGGATGCCGACGGTCATCTCAAGGGTGCGCTCGGGCAGCAGCTTGCGGCCGGAGTGCAGTAGTTCCCTGAGCGTCGACCCGTCGACGTACTCCATCACGATGTACGGAATGGAGACCCCGTCGACGTAGTCCTCGCCGGTGTCGTAGACGGCGACGATCGCCGGGTGGTTGAGCGAGGCGGCGGACTGGGCCTCACGGCGGAACCGGGCCTGGAAGGACGGATCGCGGGCCAGATCGGCGCGGAGCGTCTTCACAGCTACGGTGCGGCCGAGCCGGGTGTCGTGTGCGAGGTAGACCTCGGCCATGCCACCACGGCCGAGCACCGAGCCCAGCTCGTACCGGCCGCCGAGGCGACGCGGCTCTTCCATAACTGTTTCAGCCCTCTCCGTCAGTCCCGACCGCACCGGTGTGTGGTCCGGCGGTGTGCTGCTCGCGCATACGCTACCGGCCGCGCACTACCCGATCGGCCCGGAGTCCGGACCTGATACCTGACCGGTATCCCGATGTGCAGGTATGGCACCCGATGTGATGGGTGTCACTTCTTGCTGTCGATGACCGCTGTCATCACGTCCCGCGCGATCGGGCCGGCCAGGCCGCCACCGGAGATGTCGTCGCGGTTGGCGTCGCTGTCCTCGACGACCACGGCGACGGCGACCGGGGAGCCGCTGTCGGTCTTGGCGTACGAGATGAACCAGGCGTACGGGTTCTCGCTGTTGTTCAGGCCGTGCTGGGCGGTGCCGGTCTTGCCGCCGACAGTGACGCCGGGGATGAGGGCCTTGGTTCCCGTGCCGTTCTTGACGACGGTTTCCATCATCTGCTGCAGCTTCTGCGCGTTCTCACCCGAGAGGGGCTGGCTGAACTGCTCCTTCTCGTGGGTGTAGATCGCGTCCAGGCTGGGGGCCTGGCGCTCGGCGACCATGTACGGCTGCATCAGCTTGCCGTCGTTGGCCACGGCCGCGGCGACCATCGCCATCTGGAGCGGGGTGGCCCGGTTGGACGCCTGGCCGATGCCGGCCATGGCGTTCTGCGGGCGGTTGTCCTTGGGGTAGACGCTGGCGTCGGCGCGGACCGGGGTGAAGATCTCCTTGTTGAAGCCGAACTTGCCGGCCTCGTCGATCATCTTCTGGTTGCCGAGGTCATCGCTGATCTTGCCGAAGACGGTGTTGCAGGACCACCGCAGCGCTTCCCGGAGCGTGGCGTTCTCGCACGGGATGTTGCCCTCGTTCGCGAGGTTGCCGGTGGTCAGCGGGAGCCGCCAGGGCAGCGGGGAGTCCGTCTTGTCGTCGATCCCCTTGTACAGCCCGTTCTCCAGGGCCGCGGCGGCGGTGACGACCTTGAAGGTCGAGCCGGGCGGGTAGGTCTCGCGCAATGCCCGGTTGAGCATCGGCTTGTCCTTGTCCTTCAGGAGCTGCTGGCGGGCTTCGGCGTCCTTGAGGGAATTGCCCGCGAAGACCGACGGGTCGTACGAAGGAGTGCTGACCAGGGCCAGGATGGCGCCGGTCTGCGGGTCGAGCGCGGCCACGGCGCCCTTCTTGTCGCCGAGACCCTTGAAGGCGGCCTTCTGGGCGGCGCCGTTGAGGGTGGTGACGATGTTGCCGCCGGTCTTCTTCTTGCCGTTGAAGAGGGACAGCGTGCGGTCGAAGAACAGCTGGTCGCTGTTGCCGGTGAGGATTCCGTCCTCAAGGCTCTCCAGCTGCGAGGCGTCGAACGCCTGCGAGGAGTACCCGGTGACGGGGGCCCACATGGGGCCGTTCTTCCAGACCCGCTTGTACTTGAAGTCGCTGCCCTTGGTTTCGACGGACCCGGTGACGGGGGATCCGTCGACGATGATGTTGCCGCGCTCGTGGGCGTACCGCTCGATCTGGACACGGCGGTTGTGCTCGTTCCCGTTCAGTTCGTCGGCGCGGACGTACTGGAGCCAGTTGACGCGTACCAGGAGAGCGAGGACGAGCAGTCCGCAGAAGAGCGCAATCCTGCGAAGGGGCTTGTTCACGGTCGGACCACCTGGGTCATCTCGGCATCGGGCGAGGGCGCCGGGGTCGGGGCGGGACGGCGCGCGGTGTCGCTGATCCGGAGCAGGATGCCGATCAGGGCCCAGTTGGCGATGACCGACGATCCGCCTGCCGCGACGAACGGCATGGTCATACCGGTCAGCGGGATGAGCCCCATGACACCGCCGGCGACGACGAAGACCTGGATGGCGAAGGAGCCGGAGAGCCCGATCGCGAGGAGCTTGCCGAACGGGTCGCGGGCGGCGAGGGCGGTGCGGACGCCGCGCTCGACGATCAGGCCGTAGACGAGCAGGATGGCCATCATCCCGGCGAGGCCGAGCTCTTCGCCGACCGTGGCGAGGATGAAGTCGGAGTTCGCGGCGAAGCCGATCAGGTCGGAGTTGCCCTGACCGAGCCCGGTTCCGAGGGTGCCGCCGGAGCCGAAGGCCATCAGGGACTTGGCCATCTGCTCGCTGGCCGCCAGCTTGCCCCAGCCGTCGAACGGGTCGAGCCAGGCGGTCACACGCTGCTGTACGTGGGGTTCGAACGTGGCCACACCGACGGCGCCCGCCGCAGACATCAGAAGACCGAAGACGATCCAGCTGGTGCGCTCGGTGGCCACGTACAGCATCACGACGAACATGCCGAAGAACAGCAGGGACGAGCCCAGGTCCGTCTCGAAGACCAGGATCAGGATCGAGAAGGCCCAGACCATGAGGATGGGACCGAGGTCACGGCCCCGGGGGAGATAGAGGCCCATGAAACGGCGGCTGGCCAGGGCCAGCGCGTCCCGTTTGACCATGAGGTAGCCGGCGAAGAACACCGCAATGATGATCTTGGCGAATTCTCCCGGCTGGATCGTGCCGACGCCGGGGATCTTGATCCAGATCTTGGCGCCGTTCACCGCGGGGAAGAACATCGGAAGGATCAGCAGGAACAGCGCCACCAGCATGGAGATGTAGGTGTAGCGCTGCAGAATGCGGTGGTCCTTCAGGGCCAGCAGAACGACGACCAGCAGCGCGACGCCCGCGGCCGAGAACAGCAGCTGCTTGGAGGCGGCGGGTGCGAAGTTCTCGGTTGCCTGGAACCGCGGGGACTGGTCCAGGCGCCAGATGATGGCCAGTCCCAGCCCGTTCAGCAGCGTCGCCAGCGGCAGCAGCAGCGGGTCCGCGTACGGGGCGAATCTGCGGACGGCGAGGTGGCCGATGCCGCCGAGCAGGGCGAGTCCGAGCCCGTATCCGAGCATGCCGGAGGGCAGTTCGCCGTTGAGGGCGAGTCCGACGTTGGCATAGGCGAACACCGAGATGGCGACGGCGAAGACCATCAGCATCAGCTCGGTGTTGCGGCGGCTCGGTGCGTCGATCGCGCCGATCGTGGTCGTATTGGTGACAACGCTCATGGTGCTGAAGGCCCCCTACGGCTTTACTGCTTACCGCACTGCGGGACCAGCTTTTTCTCTTCCTCCGAGAGGCTGGGACCAGGAGTGGGAGTTTTGGTCGGCTTGGTCTTGGCTGCGTCGGACGTCTTCGCGCCACTGGTGGTCCCGGCGGACTCCGCGTCCGTACCCGGTGCCTGGGCCTCGTCGGCGCCGGCCTTCTCGGCGGCTCGTCGTTCGGCGTTCTTCTTGCAGGCGGACGCCTGGACGGAGAGTTCGCCGATCTTCTCGCGGGCGGCGGAGATGTTGCCCTCGGCGATGGTGGCCTCGACCTGCTTGCGCTGGTAGGGCGGGAGGTACTTGAGTTCGATCTCGGGGTGGTCCTTCTCGACCTCCGAGAGCGAGACCCAGGCCAGGTCCTGGCTGATGCCGCGGAACAGCGCGACGTGCTCGTTCTTCGCGCCGACGTAGAACTGGCTCTGTGTCCAGCGGTAGCCGCCGTAGAGGCCGCCGCCGACGACGGCGAGCGCCAGCACTGTGTACAGGGACCTCTTCAGCCACTTGCGGCCGCCGCCGGGCTTGACGAAGTCGTCGTCGGTGTACGCGTCGAAGGAGCCGTCGGGCATCCCGCCGTAGCCGCCGTCGTCGCCGCTTCCGGGCGGGCCGAACCCCCCCGAGGGCGGCGGTACGGACCGGCCGAGGCCGGCCGCCCGTCCGGCGGGGGTCTGCATGGCGGCCGTGCTCTCGGCGTCGCTCATCTGCGCCGCCTGGTTCTCGGCGACCGCGCCGACGACGACCGGGGTGTCGTTGAGCTGAACGGCCAGGGTGTCGTTGCTGTCGACATCGAGGACGTCGGCGACGATGCAGGTGATGTTGTCGGGGCCGCCGCCGCGCAGGGCGAGCTGGATCAGGTCCTGGATGGTCTCCTGCGGACCCTGGTAGCTGGCGAGCGTCTCTTCCAGGGTCTGGTGGGAGACGACGCCGGACAGGCCGTCGGAACAGATCAGATAGCGGTCGCCGACCCGGACCTCACGGATGGAGAGGTCGGGTTCGACGTGCTCGCCACTGCCCAGTGCCCGCATCAGCAGGGCGCGCTGCGGGTGGGTGGTCGCTTCTTCCTCGGTGATCCGGCCCTCGTCGACGAGCCGCTGCACCCAGGTGTGGTCCTGGGTGATCTGGGTGAGCACGCCGTCGCGCAGCAGGTACGCGCGGGAGTCGCCGACGTGGACGAGGCCGAGGCGCTGGCCGGTCCAGAGCAGGGCGGTGAGCGTGGTGCCCATGCCCTCCAGCTGGGGGTCCTCCTCGACCATCACGCGCAGCTGGTCGTTGGCCCGCTGGACCGCGGTACCGAGCGAGGTGAGGATGTCCGAGCCCGGGACGTCGTCGTCGAGCTGGACGAGCGTGGAGATCACCTCGGAACTGGCGACCTCACCGGCTGCCTGGCCGCCCATGCCGTCGGCGATCGCGAGAAGGCGGGGCCCGGCGTAGCCGGAGTCCTCGTTGCCCTCCCGGATCATGCCCTTGTGCGATCCGGCGGCGAAGCGCAGGGAAAGACTCATGCGCACCTCTCCCGTCGGCTCGGGGTATAGCCGGTCTCGAGCCACACTGCCCACCCTCCGGTCGGGAGCCGGGCGGGGGCCGTTGCCCGGACCGCCGCGGCTCGCTCGCTCCGCTCGCTCATTGTCGTACTACTTCCGCAGCTCGATGACGGTCTTGCCGATCCGGATCGGCGCGCCCAGCGGAACGGGTGTCGGGGTGGTGAGTCGGGTCCGGTCGAGATACGTGCCGTTGGTGGACCCGAGATCCTCGACGATCCACTGGCCGTCACGGTCGGGGTAGATCCTGGCATGCCTGCTGGACGCGTAGTCGTCGTCCAGCACGATTGTTGAATCGTGCGCCCGGCCCAGCGTGATGGTCTGCCCCTGGAGCGCCACCGTGGTGCCGGTGAGGCTGCCCTCGGAGACGACCAGCTTCGTGGGTGCCCCCCGGCGCTGCCGGCCCGGCTGCTGGCGTTGCTGCGGCGGCGCCGCAGCATTCTGGCGTGCCTGTGGAGGCCGTGCGTCGTTCGCATTGCGGCGTGAGCCGCGCTGCGTGACGCGCGTTCCGAACAGGTCACTGCGAATGACCTGAACGGCCACGATCACGAACAGCCACAGAACAGCCAGGAAACCTAGCCGCATGACCGTCAGGGTCAGCTCTGACATTGCCCCCGCTTCACCCTTCGGCTTGCCGGTAAACGATGGTGGTGCTGCCCACGACGATCCGCGAGCCGTCGCGGAGCGTAGCGCGGGTGGTGTGCTGCCCGTCTACCACGATGCCGTTGGTAGACCCGAGATCCTGGATCGTCGAGGGCGTTCCGGTCCGGATCTCACAGTGCCGGCGCGATACGCCGGGGTCGTCGATCCGCACGTCGGCGTCGGTGCTGCGTCCCAGCACCAGCGTCGGGCGGGAGATCTGATGGCGGGTGCCGTTGATCTCGATCCAGCGCCGCACCTGCGCGTTCGGCAGGGGGCTGGGCCCGGCCGGCGGGTGCCGGTCGGTGCTGGGTGCTCCGGGCCTGCCGGTGCCCGGCGGCGGGGCCGCGGGCATGGGCGGGGCGGCGCTGGGCGGGTATCCGTAGCCGCCGGTGGGCTGAGCGGACCGGCCGGGACCCGGGTGGGGAGGCTGGCCCTGCAGTCCCTGGCGGCCCTGGGGGTCCTGCTGTGACGAACTCGACGCCAGGGTGCGGCTGCGTACCCGGTAGAGCCCGGTGTCGAGGTCGTCGGCCTTCTCCAGGTGGACCTTGATGGGGCCCATGAAGGTGTACCGCTGCTGCTTGGCGTAGTCGCGGACCAGCCCGGAGAGCTCGTCGCCCAGCTGGCCCGAGTACGGGCTGAGCCGCTCGTAGTCGGGGGTGCTGAGCTCGACGATGAAGTCGTTGGGGACGACGGTCCGCTCGCGGTTCCAGATCGTCGCGTTGTTGTCGCACTCGCGCTGGAGGGCTCCCGCGATCTCGACCGGCTGGACCTCGGACTTGAAGACCTTGGCGAAGGTGCCGTTGACCAGACCTTCGAGACGCTGCTCGAAACGCTTCATGACTCCCATGGGGCACCTCCTCCGTTGTAGTCGTCCCTGTACTGCTTACTGATCGTATCCACGCGTAGGGAAATCGGCTGGTTCCCCTTGTCTGCCCTGTGGATGAGTGTCACCTCTCACACGGATCGTAGAGGTGGCCTCCTCACAGTGTCCCGCACCCGGGGTGCACAGAGGAGGAGTGGGGGCGGCCGCTCGGCGTTCCCGGTTCCCTCTGGTCGGTCGGTGAAACAACGGATGTGAATCCACCCTGTCCAGCGTGCTAATCTTCCGGATGTCGCCAGGCACTCGCACCAAACAGTGCGAGAGAGTCTGGAAACACCACTCTTGCGCGAGTGGCGGAACGGCAGACGCGCTGGCTTCAGGTGCCAGTGTCCTTAGGGACGTGGGGGTTCAAATCCCCCCTCGCGCACAAGTAGGAAGCCCCACAGGCCAACGGTCTGTGGGGCTTCTTCGTTCCCGGATCCGGTCGCGCACTTTCTTGCGAGTTCGCGCCCGGATTCTTGTTTCACGTGAAACGTCTGGTTTGAGACTTCCTGCGGTCCGATGGGGCCGAAAGATGCCAATGGCGTCGACCGGGCCGTCCGGTCAGGTTCGCGGTGCCTGGGGGGTGGTCGTGGTGGTGTTGCCCGCCGAGTTGTAGCGCAGCAGGTACTCCGCGAACCGGGCGAGATCATCTTCCGTCCAGTCCGCGAGGCGTTCCTGGTAGGCCGTGCGGCGACTGGCCTGGGTGGAGGCGAGGGCCTGGGTTCCGGCCGCGGTGGGATGCAGCACCTGGATCCGGTGGTCGTCCGGGTCCGGGTGGCGCTCGACCAGTCCCAGCTTCTCCAGGGTGGCGATCTGCCGGCTGACCGTCGATTTGTCCAGCATGTAGTGGGCGGCGAGATCTGTCGCACGGCAGCCGTGCCGGTCCTCGATGTGCGCCAGCAGCGTGTACGAGACCAGCGGAAGCTCCGGGTGGAGGCGGGCCGCCGCGGCTCGGGCGCGGCGCGCGAAGGCGGTCAGTTCCCGCTGGATGACATCCAGCGACTCCTCGCGTTCCTCGGGGGTGCCTGGCACTGTTCCGCCTTCCGTTTCGTGGTTCCCGGTTTTCAGTTGTATAGTACAACGAGTTAGGAGTTGTAAAAGCCAACCATTGGAGTGTTCCGCATGTCCGCAGGCCCGAGTGCCGCCCCCGGCTCCACCGCCGCAGCTCTCCGTCATGTGCTGGGCCATTTCGTCACGCCGCTGCTGATGTGCATCGGTATGGGGCTCGCCTACCTCGGGGCCTTCCACGCCCCGGAGCCGCATGATCTCCGGGTGGACGTGGTCGGTTCGGGGCCGAGCGCGCAGGTGCTCGCGCAGACGCTGCAGGACAAGAGCGACGGGGCGCTGAGCGTACGTACGGTTCCCGACCGCGCCGCGGCGGTGGATCACCTGAAGACGCAGGCGAGTTACGGCGCCTACCTGCCGGGGAAGCACCCCGAACTGCTCGTGGCCGGCGCTTCCTCGGACACCACCGCCACGGTGGTCGAAAAGGTGTTTACCAAGGTTGCCGCCGGACAGGGTGACCCGCTGAAGGTGACGGACACGGCACCGACCGCGGACGGTGATCCGACCGGCCAGGGCATTTTCTTCCTGCTGGTCGCGGTGAGCATCGGCTCGTATGCGTCGGTCGCGGTCATCGGTGGCGCGGGTGCCGTGCTGGCGCTGCGGATCAGGGCCGCACTGGCCGTCGCCGCTTCGCTGGTGGTGAGCGTGATCGGAGTGGCTTTCGCGGGGCCGGTGTTCAGCCTCGTGGACCATGGGCTCGGCGGTCTCTGGGCGATGGCCTGGCTGTACTCCGCGGGCATCCTCTTGATCGGTGTCGGACTGCACACCTTCCTCAAGCGGTGGACGACGCTCAGCCTGATGGTGCTGTTCGTGATGCTCAACTTCACCAGCTCCGGCGGCATCTTCCGGCCCGAACTCCAGTCCGGCTTCTTCGCCTCGCTGCACTCTTTCTGGAACGGTGCGGGCTTCGTCGAAGGTGTACGCAGCCATGTGTACTTCGGCGGACACGCGCTCGGCGGACATGTGCTGGTGCTCGCGCTCTGGTTCGTGGCGGGCATGGCCCTGATCGGTCTGGCGGGCCTGGCCGAGTCGAAGCGGCGGAGGGCCGCAGTGGAGACGGCGGCCGACGCCGGCGCGGTCGCGGGTTCCGCCGAGGCCGGCGGGGCGCACGGGCCCGGGCACGCCGCCAGGACCGGGGCCGGGGCCCGGACCGAGGCGGGCGACGCGCAGGAGATCGAGGAGGAGTTGGAGGAGACCGTCGGCGTCTGACCAGGACGGATCGTTGTCCACAGGTCGCAAGACGGGTTTTCCACAGGGGCAGACGGCTTTCGGCCGACGGCTGTACCTTCATCGCAATTGATTGATCTGCTGATCTGCGACAGGGCGTCGGGCCAAGGCGCAGGGCGAGAGCGGGGGAGGCTGCGCGCCATGGGTGACATCGAAGCGGCAGTGCCGGTCCAGCGGGCCGTGACAGGTGATCGGCGGATTCCGGTCGTGCCCGGATTCGCGCGACGGGCGGCTGCCGCGGGCGGGGGCGCGGCGCGGTCGCCGAAGGCGACGGGCAAGGGGATGCGGGAGCGGGTGCCCAGGGCCTCGCACGCGTTTCTGGACCTGCCGGCCGGGCGGCCCGACGCGGTGCGGGCGGTCGAGGAGTCGAGCCGGGGCAGAGTGCCCGCTCTCGCCCCGATCAGAGTGGGGCGGATGGCTGCCACGCCCTTCGCCTTTCTGCGCGGTTCGGCCGGGCTGATGGCCCATGACCTGGTGGGCACACCGGTCAGCGGGGTGGGCGCCCAGCTCTGCGGCGATGCGCACGCGGCCAACTTCGGGCTGTACGGCGATGCGCGCGGCAGCCTGGTCATCGATCTCAACGACTTCGACGAGACCGTGTACGGCCCCTGGGAGTGGGACCTCAAGCGTCTGGCCACCTCGTTGGTGCTCGCGGGGCGCGAGGCCGGGGCGGACGAGGACACCTGCCGGCAGGGCGCGTACGACACGGTGGGCGCTTACCGGCGGACGATGCGGCTGCTGGCCAAGTTGCCCGCGCTCGACGCCTGGAACGCCATCGCGGACGAGGAGTTGGTCTCGCACACCGATGCGCGGGATCTCCTGGGCACCCTGGAGCGGGTCTCGGAGAAGGCCCGCAACAACACCAGCGCCCGCTTCGCGGCCAAGTCCACCGAGGACGCCGGGAACGGCGGACGCCGCTTCATGGACGCGCCGCCGGTGCTGCGGAGGGTGCCGGACGAGGAGGCCGCGGCGGTCGCGGCGGGGCTCGGCGACTATCTGGGCACGCTCTCGGAGGACCGGGTTCCGCTCCTTGCCCGGTACGCGATCCACGACGTGGCGTTCAGGGTGGTCGGTACCGGGAGCGTCGGCACCCGGTCGTACGTGGTGCTCCTGCTCGATCACCGCGGCGAGCCCCTGGTGCTCCAGGTGAAGGAGGCACGGCCCTCCGTGCTGGCGCCGTATTTGCCGACGGTCGGCTTCGAGGTGCCGGAGGTGGCGCACGAGGGACGCCGGGTGGTGCTCGGGCAGAAGCGGATGCAGGTGGTCAGCGACATCCTGCTGGGCTGGGCGACGGTGGACGGGCGCCCGTTCCAGGTCCGGCAGTTCAGGAACCGCAAGGGCAGCGTGGACCCGGCGGCGCTGGCGGCCGACCTGGTCGACGACTACGGCCGGATGACCGGTGCGCTGTTGGCACGGGCCCACGCGCATACCGCGGATCCCCGGTTGATCGCGGGCTACTGCGGCAAGAACGAGGAACTGGACGAGGCGGTGGCGGCGTTCGCGGTCACCTACGCGGACCGTGCGGAGGCGGATCACGCCGAGCTGGTGCGGGCCGTCGGATCGGGGCGGATAGCCGCCGAACTGGGCGTCTGAGGGGCATCGGGCCGACCGCGTGTCCTCGGGACGTGGGCGGTGGCCATACGCTGGACGGGTGACCCACGAAGCCGCCGGGGTGCCGACCACCCGGAACGACGATGACCGGCAGGACAGCGACCGGCAGGACAACGACCGGCAGCGCGAGCAGCATGCCCCGAACGAGCCGCTTGGGCAGCAGGCGCAGGGCGGGCCGTCCGAGCAGCACGGACCGGCCGGTGCCGGTCCGGAGACCGGTGCTGACGGTGGTTCCGGCGCCGCTGCGGGCAGCGCCGGGGGCGGGCCTGCCGATGCGGCCGCAGGTGGGTCGGCAGACGGGGAAGCCGGCGGACCGGCGGGTGGTGACGCCGGTGGCGGGACGGACGGCCGTGCTGAGGGGGAGCGGCCCGAGGCTCGGCTCGCGAGGGCGGTTCGGGCGGCGGAGCAGGCGCTGATCGAGTTCGAGATCGCGGTGGAGACCTTCCGGGTCGAGGTGGAGAACTTCTCCCGGCTGCACCACCAGAAGCTCGGGCCCATGTACACCCGCCTCGATGAGCTCGACGCACAGATCGCGGAGGCCCGGGCCGCCAGGACGGGTGACCCGGAGGACATCCGCAAGGCGCAGGAGGCCAGGGCTGTCGTGATGCCGATGCCCGGCGTCGAAGAGCTCTTCCACGACTGGATCGACTCCGACGGGCTCTCCCCCGAGGCTGCGGCGATGCTGACCGAGCAGCCGGTCCGGCCGCCCAAGCGGGTCCGGCCGACCGAGGAGGCGCGCAAGCTCTACCGCGACCTGGCGCGCCAGGCCCACCCGGACCTGGCACAGGACGAGACGGAGCGGGCCCGCCGGGACGAGTTCATCGCCCGGGTGAACGCCGCGTACGGGCGGGGGGACGAGGCGCTCCTGATGGAGCTGGCGCAGGAATGGGCGGCGGGCCCGGCGGCCCCGGAGACGGAGCTCAGCGAGAGCGAGGAGCTCTACGCCCGGCTGAACTGGCTGACCCAGCGCAAGGAGCTTCTGACGGTCCTTGCCCAGGAGCTGGAGGAGAGTGCGATCGGGTCCATGCTGCGGATGGCGCCGGACGATCCGGACCGGCTGCTCGACGAGATCGCCGAGCAGCTCCTGGGCGAGGTCGCGCAGCGCGAGGCGGAGCTGGCGGGGATGGTGCAGTAGCGTTCCGGGTGACTCTGGAGCGTACGTACGAGAGAAGGCATGACCCATGAATTTCGCCCCGCTGCCCTCGGTGGACGTCGCGGCGGTGCCGTCGGACGGCTTCGTGCTGGACGTCCGTGAGGACAACGAATGGGCGGCCGGGCATGTCGAGGGCGCCCTGCACATCCCGATGAGCGGGTTCGTGGCCCGCTTCGGTGAGCTGACCGAGGCCGCCGACGACGGTCGGCGCGTGCACGTCATGTGCCGGGTCGGTGGCCGGTCGGCCCAGGTCACGCAGTACCTGGTGCAGCAGGGCATCGACGCCGTGAACGTCGACGGCGGGATGCTCGCCTGGGACGGCGCCGGACGCCCGATGGTCACGGACAGCGGCGACCCGGCCTTCGTGCTCTGATCCGCAGAGCTGTTCCCGGCCGCTGAGCCGTTCCGGGCCGGGGTGCTCCCGACCGGGGCGGCGTCGGCAGGGACGGCCCTGTTGCCGGTCGGCTGCCGGGTGGGCTGTCCGACGTTCGGCCGACGCCGGCCGGGCAGGTGCTTCGACCGGGGTCAGTCGAGCAGGTGTGCGGCCAGAAGGTTGCCCAGTGCCTCCTCGTGTGCCGCCGCCGGGCCGAGGGACAGTTCGATCTGCTTCGCCCAGGCGTGAAAACGGTGCAGTGGGTAGTCCGTGTCCGCGCCGAAGCCGCCGTGAAGATGCTGTGCCGTCTGTACGACCCGCCGGATTCCGTCCGATGCCCAGATCTTCGCCACGGCGATGTCGCCCTCGGCAGGCAGCGCCCCGTCGGCCCCGGTGGAGATCCGCCAGGCCGCCTGCCAGAGCGTCACTTCCATGGCGCGCAGGTCGATGTACCGGTCCGCCGCCTGTACCGCGACGGCCTGGAACGTTGCCACCGGAAAGCCGAACTGCTCGCGTTTGCCCGTGTATTGGCTCGTCATGGCGAGCACGGCCTCACCCAGGCCCAGCGCCAGCGCGCACGTCCCGGTGGTGAGGACCGCGCGCAGCCACTCCCAGGCCCCGGCGCCGTCGATCAGCGCGCGGTCGTCGATACGTACCGACTCCAACCGGACCTCGGCGAACCGTTCGCCGCTGGTGGAGACCTGCTCGGCCAGGGTGACGCCGTCCTGGGCGGGCCGGACCAGGGCGACGACCGCCCGGCCCTCGTCCGTGTGGGCCGGAATCGCGATCCAGTCCGCCGCCTGCGCCCACGGCACCGCTGACTGCATCCCGTCGAGCACCCAGCCGACGGCGGCATCGGCAGGGGTGGCTGCGGCCCCGCCCTGGGCCGTGTCCTTCCCGGAGGTTCCCGTCCTCGCCCTCCGGCGGGCCTTGACCGCGAGTTCGGCCGGATCGTGGCCGGACCGGCCGTTGGACCCGGCGGTGAGGACCAGCTCGCCCCGGCCGATCCGGGGCAGCAACTCGGCGGCCAGCCCCGGGTCTCCGTACCGCTGGAGCGCCATCGCGACCGCGCACGTCTCCAGCAGCGGCACCCTCGCGAGCACCTTGGCGGACTCGCGCAACACCAGGCACAGCGCGACGAGATCGAGCCCGGCACCGCCGTGTTCGGGCAGCAGCGTCAGGCTCAGCAGGTCGCTCGACGCGAGCCCGGCCCACAGCGGGCGGTCGATGTCCTCGGCCACCGCGCCCGGCACCAGAGCGGGGCTGGGAACCCCGTCCGGTACGACTCCCGACAGGACCGCGCGCGCTGCCTCCGCGGCCGCCTGCTGTTCCTCGGTGAAGGTGAAGTCCACTGTCCTGGCCTCCCGTTGACCGGTGCCGCCCGAATGCCCGCCCGGATCTGACGGACCGTCAAGATAGAACAGGTTCTATGAGAAGGGAACACGGGAGGAGCGGCGACGGGGTCGGTCAGCGGTCGAAGTCGAGTTCCACCTCCGGCGTGACCGGATGGGACTGGCACGCCAGCACATAGCCCGCGCCCGTCTCCTCGGGCTCCAGCGCGAAGTTGCGGTCCATCCGCACCTCGCCCGAGACCAGGAACGCCCGGCAGGTCCCGCACACCCCGCCCTTGCAGGCGTACGGTGCGTCGGCGCGGCTGCGCAGCACGGTCTCCAGCAGCGATTCGCCCTCCTCCACGGGCCAGGTGCCGGAGCGGCCGTCCAGGGTCGCGGTGAGCCTGCTGTGGGCCGGTGAATCGATCCGGGGGCGCGTGGACGCGCTCGGGCCGTCGTCCACGTGGAAGATCTCCTGGTGGACGCGGGTCCGGTCGACACCCAGGCCGCGCAGCGCCCGGTCCGCCGCCAGGACCAGCCCGAACGGCCCGCAGAGATACCAGCCGTCCACCTCGGCCGTCGGAAGCAGCGCGGGCAGCAGCTCGGTGAGCCGGTCCTGGTCCAGCCGGCCGGAGGGAAGGCCCGCCTGCTGCTCCTCCCGGGAGAGCACCGTGACCAGCTGGAACCGGTCCGGATAGCGGTCCTTGAGGTCGGCGACTTCGTCCAGGAACATCGTCGAGAGCGCCGTTCGGTCGCTGCGGATCAAGCAGAAGCGGGCGTCGGGCTCCCGAGCCAGCAGCGTGGCCGCGATCGACAGCACCGGCGTGATCCCGCTGCCCCCGACGATTGCCGCGAAGCGTCCGGCGCGGGGCTCCAGCACGAAGCGGCCCATCGGAGACATCGCCTCGACCACGTCACCGACGGCGAGTTCCTTCAGGGCGTACGTGGAGAACGCGCCGCCGTCGACGAGCCGGATGCCCACCCGCAGTACCGGATCGGCCGGTTCCTCGACTGCCGGGGAGCAGATCGAGTACGAGCGGCGGATCTCCTCGCCGTCGACCGTGTACCGCACATTGAGATGCTGGCCGGGCTTGTGGCGGAAGGTCTCGCGCAACTCGGGCGGCACGGCGAGGGTGACGGCCACCGAATCGTCCGTGAGCCGTTCGACGGCGCGGACCCGGAGCGGATGGAACATCTACAACTCCTTGAAGTGGTCGAACGGCTCGCGGCATGTCACGCAACGCCGCAGCGCCTTGCACGCGGTGGAGGAGAACCGGCTCAGCAGCTCCGTATCGGTCGAGCCGCAGTGCGGGCATCGCACCGAGAGCGTGAGCGGCACCGGGCCGCCCGCGGGGGCCGTGACGTCGTGCGGGCGTGGGGGCGCTATGCCGAACTCCGCCAGCTTGCGCCGCCCTTCCGCGCTGATGTCGTCCGTGGACCAGGCCGGTGAGAGCACCTTGACCACGGAGACCTCCGGTATGCCGTGGTCGTGCAGCACCCGTTCGATGTCCGCGGACATGGCCTCGATAGCTGGGCAGCCCGTGTAGGTCGGGGTGAGGCGCACGGTGACCTTGCCGGGGGCGAGGACGTCCACGCCCCGGAGCACACCCAGCTCGTCCAGGGTCAGGACCGGCAGTTCGGGGTCGGGCACGGAGCCTGCGATGCGGTGCAGCTCCTCCTCCAGGAGTGTCTCGGTCACCATGACGCCCCCGGGTGGCTGCGATGCAGATGCTGCATCTCGGCGATCATGCGGCCGAAGGGTTCCGTGTGGATGCCCTGGCGTCCCGCACCCGCCGTCCACGCCCCGGACCGCGGGCCGGACGGCAGCGTCAGCGTGGCCCGGTCCAGCACCGCGGAGACGGACTCCAGCCAGTCGCTCCGCAGCGACTGCCAGTCGACCTCCAGGCCCTCGACCGGTTCGAACAGCTCGCCGGTGAACCGCCAGAGGGCGTCCACGCCGCGCTGCATCCGGTCATGGCTCTCGTCCGTGCCGTCGCCCAGCCGCAGCGTCCAGTGCTCCGCGTGGTCCTGGTGGTACGCGACCTCCTTGACGGCCTTCGCCGCCAGACCTGCGAACGCGCTCCCGCCCGATGCCAGCTGCTCGTACAGCGGCCGCTGGTAGGCGGAGAAGTAGAGCTGGCGGGCGATGGTGTGGGCGAAGTCGCCGTTCGGCTGCTCGACCAGCTGGACGTTGCGGAAGGCACGTTCCTCGCGCAGATACGCCAGCTCGTCCTCGTCCCCGGCCATGGAGAGCAGCAGCCGGGCCTGGCCCAGCAGGTCCAGGGCGATGTTGGCCAGGGCCACTTCTTCTTCCAGCACGGGCGCATGGCCCGCCCACTCCCCCAGCCGGTGCGAGAGCACCAGCGCGTCGTCGCCCAGGGCGAGGGCCGCGGTCACAGGTGCTTCACCCCTTCCGGGATCTCGTAGAACGTCGGATGCCGGTACGGCTTGTCACCGGCCGGCTCGAAGAAGGAGTCCTTCTCGTCCGGTGAGGAGGCCGTGACCTGTGCGGACGGGACCACCCAGATCGAGACGCCCTCGGAACGGCGGGTGTACAGATCGCGCGCGTTGCGCAGGGCCATCTCCGCGTCCGGGGCGTGCAGGCTGCCGGCGTGGGTGTGGGAAAGACCCCGGCGGGAACGCACGAACACCTCCCACAGTGGCCATTCGGTCGAGCTGCTCATGCTGTCGCCTCCCCGTTCCTCGCTGCTGTGTGCGTTGCTGTGTGCTTCTCGGCGTAGGCAACCGCCGCGTCCCGGACCCAGGCGCCCTCCTCGTGTGCCCGGCGGCGCTGGCTGAGGCGCTGCTCGTTGCACGGGCCGTTGCCCTTGAGGACCTCCTGGAACTCATTCCAGTCGATCGCGCCGAAGTCGTGCTGTCCGCGCTCCTCGTTCCACCGGATGTCCGGGTCGGGGAGGGTGAGCCCCAGCGCCTTCGCCTGCGGGACACAGATGTCCACGAAGCGCTGCCGCAGCTCGTCGTTGGAATGCCGCTTGATCTTCCAGGTCATCGACTGCGCCGAGTGGGCCGAAGCGTCGTCCGGCGGGCCGAACATCATCAGGGACGGCCACCACCAGCGGTTCACCGCGTCCTGCGCCATCTCGTGCTGAGCCGGGGTGCCGTTGCTGAGGGCGAGCAGCAGCTCGTAGCCCTGACGCTGGTGGAAGGACTCCTCCTTGCAGATGCGGACCATCGCCCGCGCGTAAGGACCGTAGGAGCAGCGGCACAGCGGCACCTGGTTGGTGATCGCGGCGCCGTCGACGAGCCAGCCGATCGCGCCGACGTCCGCCCAGGTCAGCGTCGGGTAGTTGAAGATTGATGAATACCTCTGGCGGCCCGCGTGGAGCTTGTCGAGCAGCTCCTCGCGGCCCGTGCCGAGGGTCTCCGCCGCGCTGTAGAGATAGAGCCCGTGGCCCGCCTCGTCCTGCACCTTGGCCATGAGGATCGCCTTGCGGCGCAGCGAGGGCGCACGCGAGATCCAGTTGGCCTCCGGCTGCATGCCGATGATTTCCGAGTGGGCATGCTGGGCCATTTGCCTGACCAGCGAGGCCCGGTACGCATCGGGCATCCAGTCGCGTGGCTCGATGCGCTCGTCCGCCGCCACAGCGGCGTCGAACGCCGCCTCCAGGGCCCTGTCCGCCCCTTCGGGCCTGTCCGCTCCCGCCTGCGCTGTCTGGTCCGCAGTCACTGCCGCCATCCCGGGCTCCCTACCGACCGATCGTTCGGTTCAATGTCTTCAATGGTGAGTCGGTGGCCCGTAGGGTGTCAACCCTGTGGATAACTGACCGGGGATCGACGGGGATCGGGGCGGGATGGATTCGTACGACGACAGGGGCTCCGAGAGCGGGAACGGGAGCGTCGAGCCGGGGCCGGATCGACGCGAGGAAGAGCCCTCCGGCGCTGGTCAGGCCCTGGAATCAGGCCCTCGTGCCGGGATGGCCGCCCTGTCCCTTCCGTACCAGATCGTTGCCGCGGTCGCACTGTCGGTCATCGGACTGGTCGCCTGTGGACAGCTGGTCATGGTGTTTCTTCACGTCGCCCCCTCCAACACCCTGACCAAGCAGCACGGCGAAGCGGTCGACGAGTGGGTCTATCCCGAGTTCGAGCAGAACTGGAAGCTGTTCGCCCCGAATCCGCTCCAGCAGAACGTCGCCGTCCACGTACGGGCCGAGATAGCCGGCACGGACGGCCGTCGCACCACCCGTTGGATGAGCCTTTCCAACGAGGACGGCAAGGCGATACGCGGCAATCTCCTCCCCAGCCACGTCCACCAGAACGAACTGCGGCGCGGCTGGGACTTCTACCTCAGCTCCCACGACAACGAGAACCGGGCCAACGGCCTTCGCGGACAGCTCTCCGAGCGCTACATCCGCCGCATCGTGATGCTGCGCCTCGGCGAACACGACTACGGCGGCACCGTCGAGCGCATCCAGATCCGTTCCGAGGTGCGGTCCGTCGCGGCGCCCCCATGGAGCGAGGAGAAGATCAGTACGCGGCCGTCCTACCGAGTACTGCCGTGGTGGACGGTCACTTCCGACGACCTTCCCGAGAGCGCCGAGGGGGCGGACAAGTGAGTACTGCCGTCCTCGACCGCAAGGCCGACCACAAGGTCGCCCGCGGAATCCAGCGCATCACCTCCACGGCCCTCGGCCGGTACCAGAGCGCCGTCATCAGGATCGGCTTCTCGGCCACCTATCTGTTCTTCCTGCTGCGCGAGCTGCCGCACCGCCACGAGATGTACGGCCCCGACGCCCCGTGGCGCTGGGACATGGCGCAGCAGCTCATATCCGGCAACCAGTCGTTCACGGCGCTCATGTGGTCGGACAGCACGGTCTGGTTCGAGACCGTGTACGCGGTCGCGCTGATCTCCGCGGCGCTGCTGATGGTCGGCTGGCACACCCGCGCCATGTCGGTCCTCTTCATGGCCGGAGTGCTCTCCCTGCAGAACCGCACCATCTTCATGGGCGACGGCGGCGACAACGTCATCCACCTCATGGCGATCTATCTGGTGCTCACGCGCTGCGGACGGGTCTGGTCGCTGGACGCCCGGCGGGCGGCGCGGCGGGAGCGGGCGGAGGCGGCCGGGCAGCGGCGCCCGGTGTGGGAGAACGCGGCCGGTCCGGTCCTCTGGGTGGTGCTCGGCCTTGTCCTGATCGTGGCCAGTGTGACGGACGGGCTCGGCGGTACCTGGTGGCTGCCGACCCTGCTCTGGTTCCTGTGGGTCGGAGAGGGTGCCTGGTGGGCCGTGAACCGCTTCGCACCGCGGAGCCAGTCGAGGATCCTGCTCGATGTCGTCGCCAACCTCGCCCACAACGCGACCCTCGTGGTGATCATGGCCGAGGTCTGTCTGATCTACGCCACCGCGGGGTGGTACAAGATCCAGGGTTCCCGCTGGCAGGACGGCACGGCGCTGTACTACCCGCTCAAGCTCGACTACTTCACGCCCTGGCCGGCGCTGTCGGACCTCCTGGCCTCCAACGGCGTCATGGTGATGATCCTCACGTACGGCACGGTCATCGTGCAGGTCGCCTTTCCGTTCACCCTCTTCAACCGGCGGGTCAAGAACGTGCTGCTCGTCGTCATGATGGTGGAGCACGCCGGCATCGCCCTGCTGCTCGGGCTGCCCTTCTTCTCCATGGCGATGATCGCCGCCGACTCCGTCTTCCTGCCGACCGTCTTCCTGGTCTGGCTCGGCGGCCGGGTGACCCTCGCCCGGGGGCTGCTGTTCCCGGGCCGGAGCAAGGTGCCCGGGCCGCGGCGTGGCGAGGATGACGAGCAGGCCCCGCAGCACAGCGACGACGGGGGCCATACGCTCGTCGGGTGAGCAGTGAGAGCGGCAGTACGGGCAGCGCAGGCAGTGGCGGCGGGGAATCGTTGACCGAGGGGGCCACCGGGCCTGAGGCGCCCGTCGTGTCGGCGGCACCGGGGGAGCCCGGGGCAGAGGCGGCACCGGCGGGGCCCGGGACAGAGGCGGAACCGATGCAGTACGACGACGGGTTCGGGACGGAGATCGGCGTCGGGCCGCACCCGCTGCCCTGGCCCGTGGGCGAGCGGTACGACCCCGAGCTGCTCGCCCACGGCGACCGGCGCAATGTGGGCGACGGCTACCGGTACTGGACCCGGGAGGCGATCGTCGCCGATCTGGATCTGCGCCGCCACGACTTCCACGTCGCGGTCGAGAACTGGGGCCACGACTTCAACATCGGCTCCGTGGTGCGTACCGCGAACGCCTTTCTCGCCAAGGAGATCCACATCGTGGGCCGGCGGCGCTGGAACCGGCGCGGTGCGATGGTCACCGACCGGTACCAGCATGTGCGGCACCATCCCGACACGGAATCGCTGACCGCGTGGGCCGAGTCCGAGGGCCTGCCGATCATCGGGATCGACAATCTGCCGGGAGCGGTGCCGCTGGAGCGGACCGAGCTGCCCCGGCGCTGTGTACTGCTCTTCGGGCAGGAGGGGCCCGGGCTCACCGAGGAGGCCCGCAAGCACGCGGCGATGGTGTGCTCCATCGCACAGTTCGGCTCGACGCGGTCGATCAACGCGGGGGCCGCGGCCGCCATCGCCATGCACGCGTGGGTGCAGCGGTACGCGGAGATTCCCGAGGCGGGACAACGCGGCTAGGGTCTCCCGGCTTGGACGGGGCCGGCCGGTTTTGGACGGGGCCGGTCGGTTTTAGGGCCCCGGCCCCCACTTCCCGGCCCCTCACTTCCCGGGCCCCGCTCCCCGGGCGCCTTGGAGGCCGCGGGGAGCGGAGACGCGGGACGCGGCTATGCCTGGCGGCGGACCTCCACCATGCGGAAGCGGTTCGATACGAAGGCTCCGTCGCACAGCGCCGCGTTCGCCGCCGGGTTGCCGCCCGAGCCGTGGAAGTCGGAGAAGGCCGCGGTCTGGTTGACGTACACCCCGCCGGTCAGATTCAGCGACAGCTGGGCCGACTCGTCCAGGCAGACGTCCTCCACCGCGCGCTCCACCTCCGGTGAGGTGGTGTACGCGCCGACCGTCATCGCGCCCTGGTCGCGGACGGTGCGGCGGAGCAGCTCCACGGCGTCGGCCGTCGAGTCGACCGCCACCGCGAAGGCGACCGGACCGAAGCACTCCGACAGGTAGTGCTCCTCGTCGTCCGGCTTGGTGGCGTCCAGCTTGACGACGACGGGGGTGCGGACCACGGCGTCGGGGAACTCCGGGTTGGCCACCTCGCGGGAGGGCAGGGCGACCTCGCCGAGATCCGCGGCCGCCTCCAGGCGGGCCTTCACATCGGGGTTGACCAGGGCGCCGAGCAGCGCGTTCGCCCGGGCGTCGTCGCCCAGCAGGCCGGTGACCGCGGCCGCGATGTCGGCGACCACATCGTCGTACGTCTTGTCGCCGGCGTCGGTGGTGATGCCGTCCCGGGGGATCAGCAGGTTCTGCGGGGTGGTGCACATCTGGCCGCTGTACAGGGACAGGGAGAACGCCAGGTTGGACAGCATGCCGCGGTAGTCGTCCGTGGAGTCGAGGACGATCGTGTTGACCCCGGCCTTCTCCGTGTAGACCTGGGCCTGGCGGGCGTTCGTCTCCAGCCAGTCGCCGAAGGCGGTCGACCCGGTGTAGTCGATGATCCGGATCTCGGGCCGGAGAGCGAGGGTCTTCGCGATGCCTTCGCCAGGTCGTTCGGCGGCCAGGGCGACCAGATCGGGATCGAAGCCCGCCTCGGCGAGCACCTCGCGGGCCAGCTGCACCGTGAGCGCGAGCGGAAGCACGGCGCGGGGGTGCGGCTTGACCAGGACTGGGTTGCCGGTGGCCAGGGAGGCGAAGAGGCCCGGGTAGCCGTTCCACGTGGGGAAGGTGTTGCAGCCGATCAGGAGCGAGATGCCGCGCGGGGCCGCGGTGAACGACTTCTGCAGCTGGAGCGGGTCGCGCTTGCCCTGCGGCTTGGACCAGTCGGCGCTCTGCGGGGTGCGGATCTGCTCCTCGTACGCGTACGCCACCGCCTCCAGGCCGCGGTCCTGGGCGTGCGGGCCGCCCGCCTGGAACGCCATCATGAAGGCCTGGCCGCTGGTGTGCATCACGGCGTGAGCGAACTCGTGGGTCCTGGCGCTGATCCGCGCGAGGATCTCCAGACATACCAGGGCCCTGGTCTCGGGGCCGGCCGCACGCCAGGCGGGCATGCCAGCCCGCATCGCCGGAAGCAGGACGTCCAGGTCGGGGTGCGGATACTCGACGCCGAGCTCCGGCCCGTACGGCGAGACCTCTCCGCCCGTCCAGCCGTCGGTGCCGGGCTGGCCGAGGTCGAGCCGGGTGTTCAGCACGGCGTCGAACGCGGCCTTGCCCTCGGCGGCGCTCAGGCTGCCGGGGGCGCCGCCCTCGCCGTAGGCCTTCGGATGCTCGGGATGCGGGGACCAGTAGGCGCGCGTACGGATCGCGTCGAGGGCCTGGTCGAGCGTGGGGCGGTGCTTCTCGGACAGCAGTTGCGGGGAGAGCTCGGCGGCCATGACGGACCAACTCCTCATCGAGCTGGGCAGGGACGGGCGGACAGAGTTAGAGTAACCGAACGATCGGTCGGGACAAGGGGGCCCGCCAAACCTGTGGACAACTCGTAGGGGAGGATCGCGGACATGACCACGGCCAAGCGGGACACGTACACCCCGGAGACTCTGCTCACCGTTGCCGTCCGTGTCTTCAACGAGCGCGGCTACGACGGCACGTCCATGGAGCACCTCTCCAAGGCGGCGGGCATCTCCAAGTCGTCCATCTACCACCACGTCGCGGGCAAGGAGGAGCTCCTGCGCCGCGCGGTCAGCCGTGCGCTGGACGGGCTCTTCGGAATTCTCGACGAGCCGGGGGCGACTCAGGGGCGTGCGATCGAGCGGGTCGAGTACGTCACCCGCCGCACCGTCGACGTGCTGATAGCCGAACTGCCCTACGTCACGCTGCTGCTGCGGGTGCGGGGCAATACGAAGACCGAGCGCTGGGCCATGGAGCGGCGGCGCGAGTTCGACCACCGGGTGACCGATCTGCTCAGGGCCGCGGTCGCGGACGGCGACCTCCGCTCCGACGTGGACATACGGCTGGTGACCCGGCTGCTCTTCGGAATGGTCAACTCCCTGGTCGAGTGGTACCGGCCGCTGCCCGACGGCGGGGCGGACGGCGAGCGCCTGGCGGACACGCTCGTCCGCGTGGCCTTCGAGGGGATGCGCTCCAGTCGTTGAGTCGTCGAGTCGTCGAGTCGTTGAACCGTTGACGGTCGCGGGGCGCCCGTGCGCCGAAGCGACAGGGCTTCGGCGCACGGACCGATTCTCCGGTGGCTGCGGGGCGACGGGCTCAGGTCAGCTCGGTGGGCCTGTCCGTGCCCGGGGTCAGGTCCGTCTCCTCGAACACCAGGAGTGTGCGGGTGGAGAGCACCTCGGGGATGGCCTGGATCTTCGTCAGGACCAGTTCGCGCAAGGACCTGTTGTCCTGGGTGTGCACCAGCAGCAGGACGTCGAAGTCGCCGCTGACCAGTGCGATATGGGTCGCCCCCGGCAGCGCCTGGAGCTCCTCGCGCACCGTCCGCCAGGAGTTCTGGACGATCTTGAGGGTGATGTACGCGGAGGCCCCTTGCCCCGCCCGCTCGTGGTCCACGCGCGCGGTGAAGCCGCGGATCACGCCGTCGTCGATGAGCCGGCTGATCCGGGCGTAGGCGTTGGCCCGGGACACGTGGACGCGGTCGGCCACCGATCGTATCGAGGCGCGGCCGTCCGTCTGGAGCAGTCGCAGGATGCCGCGATCGATGGCGTCCAGCGGCCGCGCGGGCGGCAGCCGTACGGGATCCTCGCCCCCGTCGGCCATTTGTTCAGCTGACATGTGCCCCCGCCTTCCTGTCCTGGACGACCTGCCTCTATCCCAGGCTGTGGAGAACCGTTTGTCCACAGGCTGAAGGTGCCTGTAGCCAAAATGCGCTCGCGACCGAACAATCGGTAGGTGAGGCGCCCCGCATTCGTGCCTCGGACAGCGCTCGACATTTCGAAGTATTTCGACACCCCTCGGCATCGGGCGATCCCCCGATGCCGACAGACGCCGCTCGAAAACCCTCGATGCCAGGAGGTGCTTGTCATGACGGTCCAAGAGCTGCCCGGCGCGGCTGCTTACCGGCCCACGCCGCCCCCGGCCTGGAAGCCGCTCACCGATCCCGCGCCGCTGCTCCCGGACCCCGAGCCGTATCGCGTGCTCGGTACGGACGCCGTGGCCGATGCCGACCCCGAGCTGCTGCTGAGGCTCTACGCGGAGCTGGTCCGCGGCCGTCGGTACAACGCGCAGGCCACCGCGCTCACCAAGCAGGGCCGGCTCGCCGTCTACCCGTCGAGCACGGGGCAGGAGGCCTGCGAGATAGCGGCCGCGTTGGTGCTGGAGGAGCGGGACTGGCTCTTTCCCAGCTACCGGGACACTCTTGCGGCGGTGGCGCGCGGCCTGGACCCGGTCGAGGCCCTGACACTGCTGCGCGGCGACCGGCACACCGGTTACGACCCGCGCGAGCACCGCATCGCGCCGCTCTGCACGCCCCTTGCCACCCAGCTGCCGCACGCCGTCGGTCTCGCCCATGCGGCGCGCCTCAAGGGCGACGACGTGGTGGCGCTCGCCATGGTCGGCGACGGCGGGACCAGCGAGGGCGATTTCCACGAGGCGCTGAATTTCGCGGCCGTCTGGCGCGCCCCTGTCGTCTTCCTCGTGCAGAACAACGGCTTCGCGATCTCCGTACCGCTGGCGAAGCAGACCGCCGCCCCGTCCCTGGCGCACAAGGCCGTGGGGTACGGGATGCCGGGCCGGTTGGTGGACGGGAACGACGCGGCCGCGGTGCACCAGGTCCTCGGTGAGGCGGTGGCGCGGGCCCGGAGCGGCGGCGGGCCGACGCTCGTCGAAGCGGTGACGTACCGCATGGACGCCCATACGAACGCGGACGATGCCACCCGCTACCGCGTCGACAGCGAGGTGGAGGCCTGGCGCGCGCACGACCCGATCCAGCTTCTGGAGCGGGAGCTGACCGGTCGGGGGCTGCTCGGCGAGGAGGGGATCGAGGAGGCGCGCGCGGCCGCGGAGCGGATGGCGGCGGCGCTGCGCGAGCGGATGAACGCCGATCCGGTGCTGGACCCGATGGACCTGTTCGCCCATGTATACGCGGAACAGACCGCACAACTGCGGGAGCAGGCCGCCAGGTTGCGGGTCGAGCTGAATGCCGAGCTGGACCAGCACGGCCAGGACGACGTGGAGGAAGGGCGATGACCACCGCAGCGGTGACGGCCGGAGAGCGGACGACGAAGGCCAAGCCCGCCACGATGGCACAGGCGCTCGGACGGGCGCTGCGCGACTCGATGGCGCAGGACCCGACCGTGCATGTGCTCGGTGAGGACGTCGGCACGCTCGGCGGGGTCTTCCGGATCACCGACGGCCTGGCCAGGGAATTCGGCGAGGATCGTTGCACGGACACCCCGCTGGCCGAGGCCGGCATTCTCGGGGCGGCCGTGGGCATGGCGATGTACGGGCTGCGGCCCGTGGTGGAGATGCAGTTCGACGCCTTCGCCTATCCGGCGTTCGAGCAGCTCATCAGCCATGTCGCGAAGATGCGGAACCGGACGGCCGGCGCCATGCCGCTGCCGATCACGGTCCGGGTGCCGTACGGCGGCGGGATCGGCGGGGTCGAGCACCACAGCGACTCGTCGGAGGCGTACTACATGGCGACGCCCGGCCTCCAGGTCGTCACGCCCGCCACGGTCGAGGACGCGTACGGGCTGCTGAGGGCCTCGATCGCTTCCGACGATCCTGTGGTGTTCCTGGAGCCGAAGCGGCTCTACTGGTCGAAGGCGGACTGGTCGCCGGAGGCACCGGTGGCCGTGGAGCCGATCGGCCGGGCCGTGGTCCGCCGGCCGGGCCGCAGTGCGACGCTCATCACGTACGGGCCGTCGCTGCCCGTCTGCATGGAGGCGGCGGAAGCGGCCGTCGAGGAGGGCTGGGACCTGGAGGTCGTGGACCTGCGCTCGCTGGTGCCGTTCGACGACGAGACCGTTGCCGCTTCGGTCCGGCGTACGGGGCGTGCGGTCGTCGTCCACGAATCCTCCGGGTTCGGCGGTCCGGGCGGTGAGATCGCGGCCCGGATCACCGAGCGCTGCTTCCACCATCTGGAGGCCCCGGTGCTGCGGGTCGCCGGGTTCGACATTCCGTATCCGCCGCCGATGCAGGAGAAGCACCATCTCCCCGGTGTGGACCGGGTGCTGGACGCGGTCGCCCGCTTGCAGTGGGAGGCGGAGAGCTGATGCCCCAGGTACTCGAATTCAAGCTGCCGGACCTCGGCGAAGGCCTCACCGAGGCGGAGATCGTGCGCTGGCTGGTGGAGGTCGGCGATGTCGTCGCCATCGATCAGCCGGTCGTCGAGGTCGAGACGGCCAAGGCGATGGTGGAGGTGCCGTGCCCGTACGGGGGCGTGGTGACGGCGCGGTTCGGTGAGGAGGGCGCGGAACTTCCGGTCGGGGCGCCGTTGTTGACGGTGGCGGTCTCGGTGGGAGCGGATACCGGGTCGCCCGAGGAGGGGGCGGGGGCGGTCTCCGGTTCCGGCTCGGGTGGTGCTGGGGTCGGTTCCGGTTCGGGTGTGACAGGCGCCGGCTCCGGTACGGGTGGGGCCGCTCCTGGTTCTGATTCCGGTCCTGGTTCTGGTTCCGCTGAGGTGGAGTCGTCCGGCAACGTGCTGGTCGGGTACGGGACGGGCGCACCGGTGGCGCGTCGTCGGCGGGTCCGTCCCACAGCGGTGGCCGCGGCCGTTCCGGCACGGGTGCCGGTGGCTCCGGTGGTTCCGGTCACGGCTCCCGATCCGGTGCCGGACGCGGTGCCGGGGCCGGTGGCCGTGGTGTCGCCTCTGGTACGGAAGCTGGCGCGGCAGCATGATCTGGATCTGCGGAAGCTGGTGGGTTCCGGACGGGACGGCCTGATCCTGCGGGCCGATGTCGAATCCGCGATCAGGGCGCTGGCGGAGGGTACGGCGGTCCCGCTGTCGGCCGGGGTCGCGGCGCCGGTGGCCGGGGCGGCTCCGGAGCCGGAGGCCGTTCCCGTATCGGTGGTGTCGTCGGCCGGCCGTACGGCGGCGGGCTCGGCCGCACAGCGGATTCCGTTGCGCGGTGTACGGGGCGCGGTCGCCGACAAGCTCTCGCGCAGCCGGCGGGAGATCCCCGACGCGACGTGCTGGGTCGATGCCGATGCCACCGAGCTGATGGCGGCCAGAGCCGCGATGAACAGCACAGCCGGTCCGGCTGCCGGGCCCAAGGTGTCGGTGCTGGCACTGCTGGCGCGCATCTGCACCGCGGCGCTGGCCCGGTTCCCCGAGCTCAATTCCACGGTGGACCTGGAAGCGCGGGAGATCGTGCGGCTGCCGGAGGTCCATCTCGGGTTCGCGGCTCAGACCGAGCGGGGACTGGTCGTCCCTGTGGTGCGGGACGCGCAGGCCAGGAATGCCGAGTCGATCGGGGCGGAGATCGCCAGGCTGACCGAGGCGGCGCGGGACGGGCGACTGACTCCGGCGGAGCTGACCGGCGGGACGTTCACGCTGAACAACTACGGGGTGTTCGGAGTCGACGGCTCGACCCCGATCATCAACCACCCCGAGGCGGCGATGCTGGGCGTCGGCCGGATCGTGCCCAAGCCCTGGGTGCACCAGGGGGAACTGGCCGTACGGCAGGTGGTCCAGCTCTCGCTGACCTTCGACCACCGGGTCTGCGACGGCGGCACGGCGGGTGGCTTCCTGCGCTACATAGCCGACTGCGTGGAACAACCGGCGGTGCTGCTGCGCACGTTGTAGGCGAGAGCTGCCGCGGGCTTCCGTCTCCTCCCCCCGCTGGGTCCGGTCGACCGGCTCGATCGCCGACCGGGCGGATCGACGGAAGCCTGCGGCCCGCATACTCGGATGCATGACCGCGTATGACGCCATCGTTCTTGCCGGAGGGGCCGCCAAGCGGCTCGGCGGCGCCGACAAGCCGGGGATCCGGGTCGGGGGCCGTGCGCTGCTCGACCGGGTGCTCACGGCCTGTGCCGACGCGTCGACGACGGTGGTGGTGGGCGGGCGCCGGACCACCGTGCGGCCGGTCATCTGGACGTACGAAGAGCCCCGGGGCGGCGGTCCGCTGGCCGCGCTCGACGCGGGGGTCCGACGGACCACGGCGCAACGGGTTCTCGTGCTCTCCGCCGACCTGCCGTTCCTCGGGACGGGGACCGTCGCAGCGCTGCTGGCCGCCGCCGGGGAAGGCCGGCGGGACGGGGCCGTGTGCACGGACCGGGAGGGCCGCGACCAGCCTCTCGTCGCCGTCTACCGTGCCGAGCCGTTGCGCCGTGAGCTCGCGCTGCTCGCCACCGAGCACGGCGGCCTGTCCGGGCTCCCCCTGCGCCTGCTGACGCATGAACTCGACCTGGCCCGGGTGGCGGCCGACCCTCTCGCCTCCTTCGACTGCGACACCTGGGAGGACATTGCGTCGGCGCGGGCCCGCATCAGAGAGCATGGGACCGTGCTCGATGAATGGATCACCGCAGTCAAGAACGAACTCGGCATCGAACTGGACGTCGACACCGACGTCCTGCTCGACCTCGCCCGTGACGCCGCCCACGGTGTAGCCCGGCCCGCCGCGCCGCTCACCACCTTTCTCGTCGGGTACGCGGCGGCCATGGCGAGCAGCGAAGGCGACAGCGCCACAGCGGTGGCCGAGGCTGCCCGGAAGGCTGCGGCGCTCGCCGTTCGCTGGGCGGACGAGAACGAGACGCAATGACTGCCGGTGGCGGCGGGACCGGCCGGCCTCCGGCTGCGGACACCACTTCGCCGGTCTCCGGGCCCGCGCCGGTCTCCGGGCCGGGGGCGGACATGGGGCCGGGGGCAGGTTTCGGGTCTTCGGCGTGTGAGCGGCCTCGTGGTGGGGAGCGGTGCCCGACTCCGGAGGAGGTGCGGGCGGCCGAGGAGGAACGGGCCGTCGAGCAGGCCCTCGCACTGGTCGGGAGCCGGCCGTCCGGTGAGCACGGCCCGGCGGGTCGGCTCCGGTCCGAGGGGTGGCCTCACGCGACGGATCGGCCGCGGTCCGCAGAAGCGGAAACCGGCACCCCGCGGCGTCAGCCGCGCTCCTCGGAGACGCCCTGCCCCGAGAGCGATCCCCCGGCCGATCCCATGGCTGATCCCCCGGCCAATCCCATGGCCGATCCCACTGCCGATCCCACTGCCGAGCCCACTGCTGTGCCTCGTTCGTCGGTCCCGGACCAGGGCTCCTCTGCCGCTCCCGGGCAGGACCGGCACGAGCACGAGCACGGGCAGAGGCGTCGGCAGGGGCATGGGCCCGCGGCCTCCTGGCCGGAGGCCCGTGCACTGGCCGCCCGGTCCGGGAGATCCGGGATGCCGTGGAGGTTCGGGCGGTCCGGCTCTGCCGCCAGGACCGTCGGGACCGGGGCCGGTCGGCTTCCTCTCGGCCAGGCGCTCGGGCACGTACTCGCCGAGCCGCTCGTCGCGCTCACCGACCTTCCGCCCTTTGACACCTCTGCCATGGACGGCTGGGTCGTCTCCGGACCGGGGCCCTGGAACGTCCGTGAGGTCGCCGGGGCCGGGGCCGGGGCGCGAGCCGGAGCCGGCTCGAACCGGGACCTGGGCATCCTCGCCGGGCGGAGCGCGCCCGGCACGCTTCCCGACGGCGACGCCGTACGGATCGCCACCGGCGCCCGCATTCCGGCAGACGCCAACGCCGTGATCCGCAGTGAACACGCTCGTGTGGACACGGCCACGGGGCTGCTCCACGCGGAACATCAGGTGCTTCCCGGACAGGACATCAGGCCCCGTGGCCAGGAGTGCCGGACCGGCGACCGGCTCATGCCCGCCGGATCGTTCGTGACGCCCGCCGTTCTCGGTCTGGCCGCCGCGGCCGGGTACGACACGCTCGTCGTGGTGCCGCGGCCCCGCGTCGACGTCCTCGTGCTCGGCGACGAACTGCTGACCGGCGGTCTGCCGCACGACGGGCTGATCCGTGATGCGCTCGGGCCGATGATCGGCCCCTGGCTGCGTGCGCTGGGCGCCGAGGTCTCGGCCCCGCAGCGGCTCGGTGACGACGCGGCCGCCCTGCGGCATGCCCTCGCCACCTCCGACGCCGACCTCGTCATCACCACCGGCGGTACGGCGGCGGGCCCCGTCGACCACGTCCACCCGGTCCTTGCCGAGATCGGGGCGGAGTTGCTGGTCGACGGAGTCGCCGTCCGCCCCGGCCACCCGATGCTGCTGGCCAGGCTCAGGAAGGACGAGGAACCGGTGGACGGTTCGGCGGGCAGCCGGGACGAGGCGCGGAACGGGGGCCCGTATCTCGTCGGGCTGCCGGGCAACCCCCTGGCCGCCGTCTCCGGGCTTCTCACCCTCGCCGAGCCCCTCCTGCGCGGGCTGGCGGGCCGGGAGCCGGAGGCGCCGTACCGGGTCGCTGTACGCGACGACGTGCACGGGCACCCGCACGACACCCGGCTGGTGCCCGTGGTCCACCGGGCCGGCAGCACGGCTGACAGCCGGTCGGTCAGCGGGTACGGCAGCGGCGGCGAAGGAATCGGCGGCGCGGGAACCGGGAGCGGTGCCGAGTACGTCGTACCGCTGCGATACAACGGTCCGGCGATGCTCCGTGGGATCGCTGCCGCCGACGGGCTGGCCGTCGTACCGCCCGGCGGGGTACGGTCCGGCACCGAAGTGGAGATCCTCGATCTACCGTGGGCCTCGGCGATGCCGTGGACGGAAGGGTGTTTCACGTGAAACTTCCCGGCCACGATGCGATGGCCAGGCGCGCTGACGAGCATGTCCTACCCACACGGGTGCTGCTCCCGCGCAGGGTCGTCGACGGACCGGCGCGGCAGGTCGCCAAGCGGCTGATGATGGCGCTGCTGGTGCTCGCCGCGACGGTGCTGATCGTCTGGATGGACCGTGGTGGATATCACGATGCCGCCGACGACAAGGTCGATCTGCTGGACGCGGTGTACTACGCGACGGTCACCCTCTCCACCACCGGCTACGGCGACATCACTCCGTACGGGGATGCCGCCCGGCTCACCAATGTGGTGCTCGTGACGCCACTGCGGGTGCTCTTCCTGATCATCCTGGTCGGCACCACTCTTGAGGTCCTCACCGAACGGACCCGCGAGGACTTTCGGCTGAAGCGTTGGAGAACCAACTTGCGTGATCACACCGTTGTCGTCGGCTTCGGGACGAAGGGCCGTTCGGCCATCCAGACCCTGTGCGCCACCGGCCTGAAGAAGGAACAGATCGTCATCGTCGACCCGGCGACCAAGGTGATCGAGATCGCCAACGCCGAAGGGTTCGTCGGTGTGGTGGGCGATGCGACGCGCAGTGAGGTGCTGCTGCGGGCCGAGCTCCAGAAGGCGCGTCAGATCATCATCGCGACCCAGCGCGACGACACGGCCGTGCTGGTGGCGCTGACGGCCCGACAGCTCAACCGTGGCGCGAAGATCGTCGCGGCGGTGCGGGAGGAGGAGAACGCCCCGTTGCTCCGGCAGTCCGGTGCCGACGCGGTGATCACCAGTGCCAGTGCGGCGGGCCGACTGCTGGGTCTCTCGGTCCTCAGCCCCAGCGCGGGCACGGTGATGGAGGACCTGATCCAGCAGGGCAGCGGGCTCGATCTCGTCGAACGGCCGGTGATAAAGGCCGAGGTGGGCAAGAGCGTCCGGGAGACCGATGATCTCGTCGTCAGCGTGCTGCGGGGGCACCGGCTGCTGGGTTACGACGATCCGGCGGCCAGCCCGTTGCAGTTGACGGACCGTCTGATCACCATCGTGCGCGCCTCGAACCCATCGCCGTCCGACGGTCCTTCCACCGGCCTGCCACGCCCACGGGACTGACCCGGCCGCCCCTGCCTCGCGTCCGGCGGCGTCCTGCCGCCCACGTCCGGCCGAACCCGTCCCACATGCGGTCCGCCTCCATGCGGTCCGCCTCCATGCGGTCCGCCTCGTTCCGAGCGGCGTCTTCCGTGGTCCCCATCTGCCACGGAGTAGCCTCGCGCCATGTATGCGATCACGATCCCTGAACCGGGCGGCCCCGAAGCACTCGTCTGGGCCGAGGTGCCCGATCCGGTAGCAGGCGAGGGCGAGGTCCTCGTCGATGTCGTGTCCAGCGCGGTCAATCGCGCCGACGTGTTGCAACGGCAGGGGTTCTACAACCCGCCGCCCGGCGCGTCCCCGTACCCCGGCCTCGAATGCTCGGGCCGTATCTCGGCGGTCGGACCCGGTGTCACCGGCTGGGCGGTCGGTGACGAGGTGTGTGCGCTGCTCGCGGGCGGCGGCTACGCGGAGAGGGTCGCGGTGCCGGCCGGGCAGCTGCTGCCCGTGCCGGACGGCATCGAACCGGCCCTGGCCGCGGCGCTGCCCGAGGTGGCGGCCACGGTCTGGTCCAACGTCTTCATGGTGGCCCATCTGCGCCCCGGCGAGACGCTGTTGGTGCACGGTGGGTCCAGCGGCATCGGCACGATGGCGATCCAGCTCGCCAAGGCCGTGGGCGCGCGGGTCGCGGTCACTGCCGGGGGACCGGAGAAGCTGGCGCGCTGCGCGGAGCTCGGGGCCGACATCCTGATCGACTACCGGGAGCAGGACTTCGTCGAGGAACTGCGCAAGGCGACCGACGGGGCCGGTGCGGATGTCATCCTCGACATCGTCGGCGCGAAGTACCTCGACCGGAATGTGAAGGCGCTCGCCGTCAACGGCAGGCTGGCCATCATCGGTCTTCAGGGCGGCGTCAAGGGCGAGCTGAATCTGAGCGCCCTGCTGAACAAGCGGGCCGCCATCACCGCGACCTCGCTGCGGGGCCGCCCGCTCGCCGAGAAGGCCGCCATCGTCGCCGCCGTGCGCGAGCACGTCTGGCCGCTGATCGCGGACGGGGTCGTGCGGCCGGTCGTGGACCGCATCGTGCCGATGCCGGACGCCGCCGAGGCCCACCGGGTGCTGGAGTCCAGCGCGCACGTCGGAAAGGTGCTGCTGCAGGCCCCGACGGGTTGATGCCCGGGCCTGGCGGGCTGACGGGCGGGTCTTACGGTTGATGCCTGGGCCTGGCGGGCTGACGGGCGGGTCTTACGGTTGATGCCTGGGCCTGGCGGGCCGACGGGCGGACCTGACGGTGACGGCTGATGCCAGGGCCTGGGCACCTGCTCGCCCCGCCCC